>JAIMJL010000117.1 GCA_020693225.1 Sandarakinorhabdus sp.
CAAGCTTTGCCCGCGTGGCCTGGCTTGATGGCGGGGGGATTCCCGCGGCGGCCCGCATGTGGCAAGAGGGGCGCATGCGGTTTGTTATTCTTGCCTTCGCCCTTGCGCTGCTCCCGGTGCAGCCCTCCCTTGCCGATGAAACCGGTGCGCTGGGTTTCCCCATCTGGCTGGAGACTTACAAGACATCGGCGGTTGAGCGCGGGCTGAAGCGCGAGTGGCTGGATGCGACGCTTTCTGATGTTGCCTATCTTCCCCGCGTTGTGGCGCTCGATCGGGCCCAGCCGGATGACAGCGGCCGGAAGAATGTGTTTGCGGCTTATCTGGCGCGCCAGCTGACGCAGCAGCGCATTGATGATGGGCGTGTGCGCGCCGCTGCCAATGCCGGCACCTTGAACGGCATATCGGCGCGTTATGGCGTGCCGGCGGAAGTCATCGTTGCCATTTGGGGCATGGAAACCAGCTATGGCCGCGTCATGGGCAATTTCGATCTGCCATCCTCGCTTGCCACCTTGGCCTATGATGGCCGCCGCGCCGCCCTGTTCACCCGCGAGTTGGATGCTGCGGTGCGCATGGTGGGCGAAGGCCGCGCCAGCCGCGAGCAATTGCAGGGAAGCTGGGCCGGGGCCTTTGGCCAGTCGCAGTTCCTGCCCAGTTCCTATCTGGCGCATGCGGCCGATGGCAATGGCGATGGCCGCGCCGATATCTGGAACTCCACCGCCGACACCTTCGCATCGATCGCCAGCTATCTCGCCAACAATGGCTGGAAGGCGGGCAATGGCTGGGGTTTCAAGGTGGGACTGCCGGCCGGATTCGATCGTGCGGCCATCGCCAATCCGGTGAAGCCGACCAGCTGCATCCGGCCGCTGGAGCGCCACAGCCGCTGGATTGCGGCGAAGGAATGGCGGGACAAGGGCCTGACGCCGATGAACGCGCTGTGGCCGACAGACGACACGCTGATGAGCCTGGTAGAGCCGGACGGGCCGGGCGAGGGCGCCTATCTGACGACCGAGAATTATCGCGCCATCATGCAGTATAATTGCTCCAACTTCTATGCTCTGTCCGTCGCGCTGCTGGCCGATGCGGTCGCACCCGCTCTTCGCCCTTAGCCTTGCGCTGGTGGTGGCCGCGTGCGCCGGCAAGCCGAAGCCGGTTGCGCACAAGCCGCCGCCGGCGGCGGCTGGCATCAAGATCGGCCGTCCGTACGAGGTGTTTGGCAAGACCTATGTTCCGCGCGACGATCGATCCTATGACGAGCGCGGCATTGCCAGCTGGTATGGCCCCACCTTCCACGCCAAGCCGACGGCAACCGGCGAGATCTACAACCAGGATGACCTGACGGCCGCGCACAAGACGCTGCCGATGCCGAGTTGGGTGGAAGTGACCAATCTGGACAATGGCCGCAGCTTGACTGTGCGGATCAACGATCGCGGCCCCTTTGTGGACGGGCGCATCATTGATCTCTCGCGCCGCTCGGCGCAGCTGCTGGGGGTGGATGGCCCGGGGCTTGCCAAGGTGCGGGTGAAGCGGGTGTTCCCGAAAGGCGATTGGGCGATGGCCGCGCCGGCCGCCGTGCCCGCTGTTGCGCGAGCGGAGCCGCCGCGGCTGGCCGCACCACAGCAAGCCGCACCTCAGCAAGCCGTTGCGCGCTATATCCAGGTTGCCGCCTTGTCTGACGAGCCGCGGGCCAAGGCGCTTGCTTCGCTGCTGGCGGACTTCGGGCCGACGGCGGCGACCCCGACTGCGGCTGGGCTGTGGCGGGTTCGCATTGGCCCGCTGGCGCCGGAGCTGGCGGACGATCTGCTATTGGAAGTACGGGCTGCCGGCTATGCCGATGCGCGCGTGACCTCGTGACGGAGCAGATGCCCCGTTTCATCGCCTTCGAGGGCGGCGAGGGAGCCGGCAAATCCACGCAGATTGCGCGCCTGGCCGCCCGGCTGCAGGGGCTTGGCGAGCGGGTGACGGTGACCCGCGAGCCGGGCGGCACGCCGGGTGCGGAAGCGATCCGGACGCTGTTTGTTTCGGGCGAGCCGGACCGCTGGACGGCCGAGACCGATGCGCTGCTGATTTCGGCGGCGCGCGCCGATCATGTGGCCCGCCGCATCCGGCCGGCGCTGGAGCGCGGCGAGACGGTGCTGTGTGATCGCTATATCCATTCGACTCTTGCCTATCAGGGCGCCGGCAAGGGGCTGGCGAGCGATGATCTGCTGCGGCTGCACGCCTTTGCCACCGGCGACCTCTGGCCGGAGCTTGTGTTCTGGCTGGACCTGCCGCCGGAGATCGGCCTGCCGCGATCGAGCAAGCGGGCGGCCGCGCTGGACGAGAGCCTGCCGCAGGAGCAACGGTTCGAGACGCTGGACCTGGCCTATCACCACCGGGTTCGCGCCGGCTTTGCGGCGCTGGCGGCGGCGGATTCGCGCATCATCCGGATCGATGCGGGGTTGGGGATGGATGCGGTGACCGCTGCGATCGCCGATGCGCTGGGGCGCTAGAGCGGCAGCGGGCGGGGGATCAGCGGATGGCGCGACGGACGCTGGGGGGAGATCTTGGCG
>JAIMJL010000073.1 GCA_020693225.1 Sandarakinorhabdus sp.
TGGATACCAACATTGTGACCAATGACTGCGGTGACGGCGATTTCGGCAGCTATGGCTTCAGTGGTGGACGCAATGGGGTTGTCCCAGAGCCTGCCACATGGGCGATGATGCTGCTGGGGTTCGGCGCTGTTGGCGTGTGCTTCCGCCGCGCCCGCCCCATCATCGCGGGCTGACGAACGGGGCCGCAGCCGGGAGCATTCGGCTGCGGCCCCGGTTTGCGGTTGCAGCCGCTTGAATTCATGCTGAGTCTCTGCCATATGATGCGTCGCAGCGAAGGCATCCTGCCCTTTCATCAGTGATCGGGTGTGTGAAGGCAGTCTTTCGCAGGGTGCGTGATCGAAGCGGGGGGAGCAATCCGACCTGCTACCGGCCCTGGTTTAATCCGCTGCACTTCCAACACGCCTCCACCGCCACGCGGGAGGCTGATCATTGCCCCGATCCGTTTTTTGCGGAGCGGTTTTGCATTTGAAAGACATAGATGACCAATTTCACTTCTCTCGGTCTCGCCGAGCCTTTGCTGCGTGCACTTGCCACCGAAGGCTATGAGACCCCGACGCCGATCCAGTTGCAGGCGATTCCGCCGGCCATGGAAGGTCGCGACCTGTGCGGCATCGCGCAGACCGGCACCGGCAAAACGGCCGCCTTTGCGCTGCCCATCCTGCATCGGCTTGCCAACAATCCCGCACCGCGCCGCAAATGCGCCGCTCGCGTTCTGGTTCTGGCGCCGACGCGCGAACTGGCAACGCAGATTGCCGAAAGCTTCCAGAGCTATGCGCGCAACCTGAAGATCAGCGTGATGACCGTGTTTGGCGGGGTGCCGATTCCACGGCAGGAGCGGCAGCTTTCCAGCGGTGTGGATGTGCTGGTGGCAACGCCGGGCCGGCTGCTGGATCTGGTGGATCGCCGCGCGCTGATGCTGGGCGAAGTCGAGGTGCTGGTGCTGGATGAAGCCGACCAGATGCTGGATCTTGGCTTTATCCATTCGCTGAAGCGCATTGCCGCCATGTTGCCGCGCCAGCGCCAAAGCCTGTTCTTTTCGGCCACCATGCCGAAGGCGATTGCCGAGCTGGCCGGCCGGTTCCTGGTGGAGCCGGTGCAGGTGGCTGTCGCTCCGGTGGCGACGACGGCCGAGCGCGTCGAGCAATATGTAACCTTCTGCAACCAGAGCGAAAAGCAGGCGTTGCTGATCCTCACCTTGCGTCGGCCGGAATTTGCCAAGGCGCTGGTTTTCACCCGCACCAAGCATGGCGCTGACCGCGTGGTGCGGCATCTGGAGGGCGCTGGCATCCGTGCCGCGGCCATCCACGGCAACAAGAGCCAGCCGCAGCGCGAAAAGGCGCTGGCCGCCTTCAAGCAGGGCGTGGTGGGTGTGCTGGTGGCAACCGATATCGCAGCGCGCGGCATCGATATCGATGCGGTGAGCCATGTGATCAACTTCGAGCTGCCCAATGTTCCGGAACAATATGTGCACCGGATCGGGCGCACGGCGCGGGCGGGCCTCGATGGCATCGCCATGAGCTTCTGCGCCGATGACGAGCGGCCCTATCTGAAGGACATCGAGAAGCTGACGCGCAACAAGATTGCCGTTCTGCCGCTTCCCGAAGGCTTCCTGGCGGCGGCCGCCAAGCTGCCCAAACCCGTTCCGGTGAACGATGATCGCGAAGAGCGTGGCAACCGCCACGATGTTGGCCGCCATCGCGATGGCGCCCGCCCCTATGGCGACCGCAATGGTCGCAGCCATGGCGGTCGCCCGGTGGAAAGTCGCCCGCAAGGGGTGCGCCCCGACGGCAGCCGGCCCTATGCCGGCCGGCCGCAGGCAGACCGGCCGATCGGTGATCGCCCCATGGGCGATCGGCCGCAATCGGATCGTCCGCAAGCGGACCGGATGCGGGACGAACGCACGCCGCATGGCACTGGCCGCGGTGCGGCCGGTGCACCGGCGCGGAACCGCTTTGGCGGCAAGCCGGGCCAAGGCCGCTTCGGCGGCGGCGGCAATGGCGGCGGTCGCCCGCGCGGCCAGGCTGTGAACGACTGAGGCGGAGCATGCGCCCGAAAGGCGCAGCGCGATCCCTTGCAGGGCAGATTTGGGGCTCGAGACACATGTTTCGAGCCCCTTTTGCAACCCGTGGTGCTACAATCATGCGCACCAGACAATAGGTTAACGATAGGCCTCATTGTCGGATTTTTTTACATCTCTTTTTTCATTATGTATTTAAACTACTGTTTTTTCATATTTATACTTTTTCCGATTCTTGGCACGATCCTTGCAAATGTCCTTTGATGTAGCCCCGCATGTCGCGGGGGCAGTAGCCAGGGACGGAAAACCCAGATGCGCAACACCCTTATTGCCGGCGTAGCCGGCGCCCTTCTCGCCATGCCGGCCAGCGCGGCCGTGGTTGTGACCTTCGAAAATGCCGGTGTGCAGACGAGTTCTGCCACATTCGATTTCGTGGGCGTGGAAACCTTTGAATCCTATTCCACCGGTGCCGGCCAGACCGTGGGCACCACCTTCGGCGGCAGCGAGATTTCGGGCACTTACAGCAATCTCCGCGTCGACAATGCCAACCGCTTCGGTTCGGCCGGCGGCGTTGGCAAGCATGCGGTAGCAGCCAGTGGCGTGGCCGGCTATGACCTGACGCTCAGCACCGCCCGCCCCGAAGGCATTACCTACTTCGGCTATTGGCTGTCTGCTTTGGACAACGGCAATGTGCTGGAGTTCTACAAGGGTGCAACCAAGGTCTACACCTTTTTGCCAACCGACGTGCGCAACGTCATCGGGATGTGCCCCAACAGCTATTGCGGCAATCCCAATGCGGCGTTCGCCGGCCAGAATACGGGCGAACCCTATGCCTTCATCAACATTTTCTTCACCGGCGGCGATACATTCGATCGTATCCGGTTCTTTGAAAGCCCCTCGGTGGGCAACTACGAGAGCGACAACCACACAGTTGGCTATTTCCGCGATGTCGTGGGCAACCCGGTGCCGGAGCCTGCCACCTGGGCGATGCTGATTGCCGGCTTCGGCATGGTTGGCTTTGCGGCCCGTCGCCGTCGCGCCATCGCCGCCTGAGGGCGGACGATTCGGGAGGGCGCCGGTGTGGAGGGGCACCGGCGCCCTTTTTCACGGGCGCAATGCTGTCGCACCGCGGCAGTCGGCTGCCAAACCCCTTGCACTTTTGCTGAAGCATGGTGACATTAGGCCGTAGACCGGATTCGCCCCCGTCTCCGGCCAGACAGGATGTCGCAATGCCTTCCTTTTCCCGCGATCTTGAATCCACCCTGCACAATGCGCTGGCAGAAGCCAGCCGTCGCCGACACGAATATGCAACCCTTGAACATCTGCTGCTTGCGTTGATCGGGGATACGCAGGCCAGCACGGTGATGAAGGCCTGCGGCGTGGATGTGGACGAGCTTGCGTCGCAGGTGACCCGCTATCTCGACACCGAGCTTGGCAGCCTGAAGGCGGATTCGAGCGTCGACCCCTCCCCCACCGCCGGTTTTCAACGGGTGGTGCAGCGCGCCATCCTGCACGTGCAATCCTCCGGTCGCGAGGATGTGACCGGGGCCAATGTGCTGGTGGCGCTGTTTTCGGAGCGCGAAAGCCACGCGGTCTATTTCCTGCAGCAGCAGGACATGACGCGGCTGGATGCCGTATCCTATATCAGCCACGGGATTGCCAAGTCCGGGGCACCCTCCGAGCCGAAGGTGCCGAAGGGCGCCGAAGAACAGGCCGAGCCGCGTGATGACAAGCGGCAGAACCAGCAGAAGGCGCCGGAATCCGCGCTGAAGCAATTCACCGTAAACCTCAACGAGAAGGCGAAATCGGGCAAGATCGATGTGTTGATCGGGCGTGGCGCGGAAGTGGACCGCACCATCCAGATCCTGTGCCGTCGATCGAAAAACAATCCGCTCTATGTGGGCGATCCGGGCGTTGGCAAGACGGCGATTGCCGAAGGCCTGGCGCGCAAGATCGTCGAGGGCGATGTGCCGGAAGTGCTGCTTCCGGCGGTGATCTATGCGCTGGACATGGGGGCGCTGCTGGCCGGCACCCGCTATCGCGGCGATTTCGAGGAACGGCTGAAGAATGTGGTGAACGAGCTGGAAAAGCTGCCACATGCCGTTCTGTTCATTGACGAAATTCACACGGTGATTGGTGCCGGCGCAACATCGGGCGGGGCAATGGATGCGTCCAACCTGCTGAAACCGGCGCTGTCTTCAGGTGCCATCCGCTGCATCGGCAGCACCACCTACAAGGAATTCCGCAACCATTTCGAGAAGGACCGCGCGCTTCTGCGGCGCTTCCAGAAGATCGACGTGAACGAGCCGACGGTGGAGGATACGGTGAAGATCCTGACCGGTCTGAAGCCGGCGTTCGAGAAGCACCACAAGGTGCGCTACACGCCGGAGGCCATTAAATCGGCGGTCGAGCTTTCGGCACGCTACATCAATGACCGCAAGCTGCCGGACAAGGCGATCGATGTGATCGACGAAAGTGGATCGGCGCAGATGCTGGTGCCGGAGGCCAAGCGCAAGCGGGTGATCACGGTCAAGGAAATCGAATCGGTGATTGCCACCATGGCGCGCATTCCGCCGAAATCCGTGTCGTCAGACGACAAGATTGCGCTCTCCACGCTGGATGCCGATCTGAAGCGGGTTGTATTCGGGCAGGACAAGGCAATCGACTTGCTGTCGTCGGCGATCAAGCTGAGCCGTGCGGGCCTGCGCGAGCCGAACAAGCCGATCGGCAACTATCTCTTTTCCGGCCCTACCGGCGTCGGGAAAACCGAAGTCGCGCGGCAACTGGCGCATATTCTGGGGATCCCGCTGACCCGCTTTGACATGAGCGAGTATATGGAACGGCACAGCGTGTCGCGGCTGATCGGTGCGCCACCGGGCTATGTCGGCTTTGATCAGGGCGGATTGCTGACCGACGCCGCCGACCAGAACCCGCACAGCGTGCTGCTGCTGGATGAGATCGAGAAGGCGCATCCGGATTTGTTCAACATCCTGCTGCAGGTGATGGACAACGGCAAGCTGACCGATCACCACGGCAAGACGGTGGATTTCCGCAATATCATCCTGATCATGACCACCAATGCCGGTGCAGCCGACATGGCGCGTGAAGGTGTGGGCTTCGGCGCTGGCGCGCGCGTGGGCGAGGATGAGGAAGCCATCAAGCGGATGTTCACGCCGGAGTTCCGCAACCGGCTGGATGCCACCGTGCCGTTCGACTATCTGCCGCCGGCGGTTGTTGCCCGGGTGATCGACAAGTTCATCCTGCAGCTGGAATTGCAGCTGGCGGAGCGCGACGTGCATATCGGCCTGTCAGACGAAGCCAAGGCCTGGCTGATTGATCGGGGCTATGACAAGGCCTATGGCGCGCGGCCGCTCGGCCGGCTGATCCAGGAAACGATCAAGCGGCCGCTCGCCGACGAGCTGCTGTTTGGCAAGCTGGTGAATGGTGGCGAGGTGCGGGTGCATGTGAAGGACGACAAGCCTGCCTTCGAGATCATTGCCGCCGCTCCGAAGGCCAAGCGGAAGAAGAAGGTGGCGGCTTTGCCGGCACCGGAAGAAAAGTAACCGCTGCCTCCGGCTGGTAGGGGCCTGAGGCCCCTTCACCCCCATTTTCTATCCGGCAACCCAGCGCAAGCGGGGCAAGAAAAACTGCCTGCGGTGCTTCAGAAAGTCTTTTGATATGATAACCCGCTACGAAACCGGCGCCCGCATGAGCCAAGCGGTGAAGGCCAATGGCTTTGTTTTTACCGCAGGCCAGGTGGCGGCAGATCCTGTGCCTTCGGTGGCCGCGCAGACCGCGCAGATCCTGGCGCAGATCGACGCGCTTTTGGCGGATGCGGGCACCGACAAGACCCGAATCATCTCGGCCAGCATCTGGCTTGCCGACATCGCAGGGTTTGCCGAGATGAACAGCGAGTGGGACAAATGGGTGCCCGCCGGCGATGCACCGGCGCGGGCGACCGTGGAAGCGAAGCTGGCAACGCCGGCCTATCTGGTGGAAATCGCGGTGATCGCAGTCGCCTGATGGGCTGAAAGTTGTCCGGACATCTTGCGCCCGCCGCATAGCTGCGGCATCAATCGCAAATGGATGATCCCCGCCTCTATGCTTATCTGCCCTATCGCAACCGGCCAAAGCTTGTGTGGCCGGGCAACAGGCCGATCGCGGTGTGGGTTGCGCCCAACCTCGAATATTATGAGATTGATCCGCCCGCGCATCCCAAGCGGAAAAGCTGGCCGCGCCCGCACCCGGACGTGGTTGGCTTTTCACACCGGGACTATGGCAACCGGGTGGGGCATTGGCGCATGGCCGATGCGATGAGCGAATTCGGTTTTCCCGGATCGGTTTCGCTTTCTGTTGCGCTCTGCAACCATCATCCGGAAATCGTGGCCGATGGCGCGGCACGGGGCTGGGAGTTCTTCAGCCACGGAATCTATAACACCCGCTATGCCTATGATATGTCTGTGGATCAGGAGCGCGCCATCATTCGCGATTCGCTGGAAACAGTCCGCGCTTCCACCGGCCAGACCATCCGCGGCTGGCTGGCCCCTGCGCTGACCCACACGGTGAACACGCTGGATCTGATTGCCGAGGCGGGGTTGGATTACACCTGCGACCTGTATCACGACGACCAGCCGACGCCGATTGCGACCAAGAACGGACTGCTGACGGCCATTCCCTACAGCCTGGAGGTCAACGACCATTATGGCTTCTTCGTCTACAATATGAGCCCGCGCGACTATGCTGATACGTTGATCCGGCAGTATGAACGGCTGGCGGCCGAAGGGGAAACGAGCGGCACGGTGATGTGCATCCCGCTGCATGCCTATCTGATCGGCCAGCCGCACCGCATTGGGCCATTCCGCGAAGTTTTGCGGCATATCGCCAACGATGGTCGGGCCTGGATCGCTCGTGCGGGCGAAATCGTGGATGCCTACCGCGCGCAGGTGCCGGCATGACGCTCGATCCCGGCTACCTCGACTATCCCCGGCGGCGGCCGGGCTATGATCATGACTTGTATCCATGGTCCAACATCCACAGCCGCCCGCCCGTCCGTTGGCCGGATGACAGGCCGCTGGCGGTGTGGCCGTGCATTGTGGCGGAATTTTTTCCGATCACGCCGTCGGATGTGCCGTTTCGCGCGCCGGGCCATATGCAGACGGCCTTTCCAGACTATCGGCATTATACCGCGCGCGACTATGGCAACCGGGTTGGCATCTATCGATTGCTGGACGCCTTCGAGGCGCGTGGCCTGCGGGCGTCGGTTGCCATGAATGTGGCGGTTGCCGAACGCTGTCCGGCGCTGTTGCAGGCGGTTCTGCAGGGGGGGCATGAAATCGTCGCCCACTCGACCGATATGAACGGTGCGATCGACGGCAGCCTGCCTGCCGAGGCAGAACAGGCCATCATCGCAGACACGCGCGCCCGCTGGACAGCCCTGGGGCACACGCCGGCCGGCTGGCTTTCCGTGGCCCGTTCCCAGAGCTTTCGCACGGCAGACCTGCTGCTGGAACAGGGTTTTCGCTGGATGGCAGACTGGTGCAACGACGACCTGCCCTATGCCTTTGCCAATGGCATCATCAACCTGCCGCTGAACCACGAGCTTTCGGATCGGCAGATCATCAACACGACGCAGGCGAGCGCCGACAGCTATTGCCAGCAGATCGAAGATGCGGCCGACTGGCTGGCTGGCGAAGGCGGGCGGGTGCTCCCCTTGCAGCTGACGCCTTACATCATCGCCCTGCCCTATCGCATTGCCGCCTTCGAGGCGCTGCTGGACCGGATGCTGGCGCGCGGCGACTGCTGGTTTGCCGGCGGCGGCGCCATCATAGAGGCCGCTCAGGCAGTCTCCAGCGCGCGCTTGTAGATGCTGGTCTGCGGGCGCTCGAACAGCTTCATCACCATCGGCTCAAAGACAGACAGCGGCAGAGTGTCGTAGGCCGGATCGAAGGCCGGCTGATCATATTTCGCGCAGAATTCGGCGCAGGACTCGAAATGCGGAGCGCCGCGGAATTGCTCGCGCATGTCGCGATCGAGGCCGATATAATGGAAGAAATAATAGCCCTGGAAGATGCCGTGGTGCTGGCAGATCCAATGCTCTTCTTCGGATACAAAGGGCTTGAGGATGGCGGCGGCAATGTCCGGGTGATTGTAGGCGCCAAGCGTGTCGCCGATGTCGTGCAGCAGGCTCATCACCACATAGCTGTCCGGTCGCCCGTCGCGCATGGCGCGGGTTGCGGTTTGCAGGCTGTGGGTCAATCGATCGACCGGAAAGCCGCCATCGTCGCCATCGAGCAGTTTCAGATGATCCAGCACCCGGCGGCCGCCCTGTGGCGCGAAGTGCATGGCCTCGCGGGCGATAATGGCCCAATCCTCCTGGGTACCTTCGGTCATCGCGGTGAAGCGGGCGCGCTCGTTGCTTTCCATGTGCCGATCTCCTCGGTGATTAGACTATCGGCAAAGCGCGCCGCCGCCAAGCCCGCAGCCTTAACCGCCTTTTGCAGGCCGGCCGCGCCTCGGTGGTTCGCTGGCGGCAAGCTTCACCCCCCGCCGCGCCAGCGCCTCGCGCAACAGCACCTCGATCTGGGCGTTGGTGCTGCGCAGATCGGACGCTGCCACCCGCTCCAATGCCGCGTACAGCGCCGGATCGAGCCTGAGGGCGAAGGCCTTGCGTGCATCGGCCATGCTACTGATAGAGGGTGCCGGCATTCAGCACGGGCTGCGCGCTTTGATCACCACACAGCACAACCATCAGGTTGGACACCATCGCCGCCCTACGCTCGTCATCCAGATGAACCACATCCTTGGCCGAAAGGAGGTTCAGCGCCATTTCCACCATGCCAACGGCACCTTCCACCAGCGTTTTTCGGGCCGCCACGATCGCTTCGGCCTGCTGGCGCCTGAGCATCGCCCCGGCGATTTCCGGCGAATAGGCGAGGTGGGTGAAGCCGCATTCATCCACCGTGATCCCGGCAACCGACAGCCGGGCCATCAGCGCCTCGCGCAATTCGGAGCCGACCTCCTCGTGGTGGCCGCGCAAGGTGATTTCCTGATGCTCGAAATCATCATAGGGATAGCGTGCGCCGATGGAACGTACCGCCGCCTCGATCTGGGCGATGACAAACGCCCGGTAGTCATGGACATCGAACAGCGCCTGGGCGGTATCCTCGACCCGCCAGACCACTTGCGCGGCCATCTCGATCGGGTTGCCGCGCAGATCGTTGACCTTGATGCTATCGGAAATGAGATTGTTCGACCGGACGGAGACCTTGTTGCGGGTCATCCACGGCCACACCCAGCGCAGGCCGTTTATCCGGTCTGTTCCGCGATAGGCGCCGAACAGCAGGATCGCGACCGCCTGGTTGGGCTGCACCATGTAGAAACCCGGAACAATCAGGATGATGGCGAGGACGGCGATGACGCCGGCGATGATCTTGCCGGACAGAAAAGCAAGCGGGGCGAGGATGAGCGCCAGCAACAAGACCGCCAGCGCGAAGAAGCCGTTGTGGGTGCTGGCGGGGCGTTCGCGGCTCAGCTCCAGTGCAACGGATCGGGAGGGTTCGGACATGGCAATCTCCTGAAAGATGATATTAAAGTGATATCATATTTTCAGACGATTGCAACGGGTGAAAAGTCAGTGTCCGGGCAGCAATTCCGCAAACGCCCCGCTAAACCCGGCCCAAAGCGCACTGGGGCCAAGCACCAGAGGCAGCAGGACGACAAAGAGAACGGCGGCCATCGCCTTCAAGCTGGCGGGATGCAGATGACCGATGGTTCGCCGATCGTGCACCACCAGGGGGACAAGAAACAAAACGAACACCAGCAGGCCGGGCGGAATGGCGGCCATCAGGGGCGGCGGCCCGACAGCCTCTGGCGGCGCGGTTGCAACCATGAACCAGCGTGCAACGGCGGCTTCCAGAAGGGGCACGGAGGTGGCGTATATGAGCCGACGGTGGACATCGGGATTGCGCACGTTGCGAATGGCCAGGAGGAACAGCACGGCAAAAACTGTGATTCCGCTCAGGGAAACGGCAGAAAACACCCGGGCCTGTGGCTCCATGCCAATCTGGCGGGCAGCCGCAAAACCGTTGAGCACCGCGAGCAGCACGGAAATGACCATCGCCGTTGCCAGCGCGATTCCCGCCATGCCCCAGCTGCGATGGTCTGCCGTGCGGCCATTGGCCACCAACAAAGACTGCCAGAACAGCAGCGCAAACCAGCTGACAAAGATGGCCCCATGAATGTGCAGAATGGGCGGGAAAGCCTTTCCCGTCAGCAGCGGCAACCAATAAGTTGGCAGGAAACCGGTGATGGCGATCAGCAGCGCAAAGCCGCTCATGCGAACGAAGAAGCGGGATCGCGACGCGGCATGGACTGCGGTTTGCATCGAAGCCTCCTGGTTCGTTTTCTTAGCCGTTTCGGCCACGCATGAAAAGCAACAGTTGGCAGCCCTCTTTGGCGGGTTCAGCTGCGCGGATGGGCGCTTTGATAGACATCCAGCAGCTGCGCGGCATCAACCGAGGTATAGATCTGGGTGGAGGCCAGCGAGGCATGGCCCAGCAGTTCCTGGATAGCGCGCAGATCGCCGCCACGCGCCAGCAGGTGGGAGGCGAAGCTGTGGCGCAGTGCGTGCGGCGTGGCGCTTTCGGGCAGCCCAAGGATTATGCGCGCCTTGCGCAGGGCGGCGCGCAGCACATCGGCAGACAGCGGCCCGCCTCTTGCCCCACGAAACAGCGCATCCGCCTTTGCCAGCGGCCAGGGGCAGAGCGCGACATAGGCCTCGACAGCATCCCGCACCACCGGCAGCAGCACGACCATCCGGACCTTGCGCCCCTTGCCGGTGACCGCCAGTGTATCGCCAAGCGGCTGGATGGCAGCCGTTAGAGCCAGCGCCTCGCCGATGCGCAGGCCCGCTCCATAGAGCAGCAGCAGCACGGCGGTGTCGCGCGCCTGGATCCACGCCTCGTCGTGCATTTCGCCGGTGGTTTCGGCCAGCGCGCGGGCATCCAGCGGTGCCAGCGCGCGCGGCAGCGACTTGCGGACGTGCGGCGGCTTCACACCATCAATGCCGGCTATTGTTGCGCCCTGCCGGTCACGAACATGGGCCATGAAGGTTCTGAGCGCCGACAGTTCGCGCGCGGCCGAGCGGTTCTGCAGGCCCTCGGCCCGGCGGTTTGACAAGAAGGCACGAAAATCGGCGGCCGAAAGCGAATCCAGCAGCGCCAGATCCAGCGGACGGCCCTGGCTATGCTTCATGAAGGCGAGGAACCGCTCGCCGGTTTGGCCATAGGCCCTCAGCGTATGGGGCGAGAGGCGCCGCTCGCTGGCGAGGCTTTCCAGCCAGCTGGCAAGCAGCGCCGCACCGGTCACGGCGTCACGCGATTGTCTGCCCGGTTTTCGCCCAATCGGCGAGGAACTGGGTGAGGCCACGGTCGGTCAGCGGATGGTTGGCAAGCTGGCGCAGAACGGCGGGCGGAGCAGTTACCACATCGGCACCGATTTTAGCCGCTTGCAGGATATGCACCGGGTGGCGGACGCTGGCGACCAGGATTTCGGTCGCAAAATCATAGTTGTCGTAAATCAGGCGAATATCCTCGATCAGGTCCATGCCATCGAAGCCGACATCATCGTGGCGACCCACGAACGGCGAAATGAAGCTGGCCCCGGCCTTGGCCGCCAGCAGCGCCTGCGGCGCGGAAAAACACAATGTAACATTGACCAGCGTGCCCTCGCCGGTCAGCTTGCGGCAGGCCTTGAGCCCGTCCATCGTAAGCGGCAGCTTCACGCAGACATTTGGCGCCAGATTACGAACAATATCAGCCTCTCGCAGCATGTTATCATAATCGGTTGCAACCACTTCTGCAGACACCGGCCCACTGACGATGCCGCAGATCTCCTTCACCACCTCCAGAAAATTGCGGCCGGACTTGGCCACGAGGCTGGGGTTGGTGGTGACGCCGTCGAGCAGGCCGGTGGCGGCAAAATCGGCGATTTCGGCCACATCGGCGGTATCGAGAAAGAATTTCATGGGCGGCTCCGATTGTCCGGGGGAAAGCGTTGAAGCCATTTCCCGAAAAACCTAAGCGAGGTCAATGCACGCACCCGTTCTTCTGTTGCAGCACGGACTCGGCGCGCTGGATTATGCCAATCCGCTGGAGCTGCCACCGGGAACTGTGGTGGAGGTGCCGCTGGGGCCGCGCTCGGTGGTGGGCGTGGTATGGGATGATGACGTTTTCCCCACCCGCCCGGTCGATCCGGCGAAATTGCGCGCCATTGCCCATCCGCTCGATGTGCCGCCGCTGGATCGGGCGCTGCGCGATCTGGTTGGCTGGGTGGCGGACTATTATCTGGCGCCTCCGGCCGCGGTGTTGCGCATGGCGTTGCCGCAAGCCGCCTTGCTGCCGGCGCCGCAGCCGAAGCCCCATTATCGGCTGGCGGATGCGCTGGATGCCGCTGTGGTTCGGCAGCCGCGCCAGCAGGCCTTGCTGGACAGGCTTATGCCCTTGACCGACAGCGGTGCCATGCCGCTGTCGGTCTGGGCGGTGGCCGCCGAATCGTCGACTGCCACCCTGCGGGGGCTGGTGAAGGCCGGGCTGTTGGTTCCAGCGGCTGCCCCGGATGACCCGGCAACGGCTTGGCCCACGATTGTGCCTGCTCCGCACGCCGCGCCGACACTCGCAGCCGCCCAGCAGGCCGCAGTGGATGCCCTTGAAGATACGCTCGGCAAAGGCGGCTTTCAGCCTTTCCTGCTGGACGGCGTGACCGGCTCCGGAAAAACCGAGGTGTATCTGGAGGCTGTGGCCATGGCGCTTGAGCAGCGCGGGCAGGCGCTGGTTCTGCTGCCGGAAATTGCGCTGACCGACAGTTGGCTGAAACGCTTTCGGGCGCGTTTCGGCTTTGCGCCGGCGGTGTGGCACTCCGGGCTCACGTCGGCCGGGCGGCGGGCCGCTTGGCGGGCGATTGCCGGCGGGTCTGCTCCCGTTGTTGTCGGCGCGCGCTCGGCCCTGTTCCTGCCGATGCCGCATCTGCGGCTGATCGTGGTGGACGAAGCGCATGACGGCGCTTTCAAGCAGGAGGAAGGCGTGCCCTATCACGGCCGCGACGTGGCGGTGATGCGGAGCAAGTTCGCCGACATTCCTGTCATCCTGGCAACGGCGACGCCGTCTTTGGAAACGCGCGAGCAGGTGGACCGTGGCACCTACCGTGTGCTGCGCCTGCCCGATCGCCATGGCGGCGCAAGATTGCCCGATATCCATCTGGTAGACCTCACAAAAACGCCACCGCCACGTGGCATGTGGCTGTCACCGCCGCTGGCCGATGCCATCACCGATCGGCTGCAAAAGCACGAGCAAAGCCTGCTGTTTCTCAACCGGCGGGGCTATGCGCCGCTGACCCTGTGCCGGGCGTGCGGCGAGCGCATCCAGTGCCCCAATTGCACCGCCTGGCTGGTGGAGCATCGGCTGGCGCGGCGGCTGTCCTGTCACCATTGCGGCCATACGGTGCCGACGCCGAAGGCCTGCCCGGCCTGCGGTGCCGAGGAGTCGCTGGCACCGTGCGGGCCAGGAGTTGAAAGGCTTGCCGAAGAAGTGGCCAAGCGTTGGCCAGACGCACGCACCCTGCTGGTGACATCGGATACCATGCGCACGCAAGGAGACGCCGAGGCGCTTGCCAGCGCCGTGGAAGGCGGCGAAATCGACATCCTGATCGGCACACAGATGCTGACGAAGGGGCATGATTTTCAGGGACTTACACTGGTTGGCGTGGTGGACGCCGATCTTGGCCTGGAAGGCGGCGATCTGCGTGCGGCAGAACGTAGCTATCAGCAGATCGCGCAGGTGTCCGGGCGCGCCGGGCGTGGCAGCTTGCCGGGTGAAGTGTTGATCCAGACGCACCAGCCGCGTGCGCGGGTGATGCAGGCGCTGGCAAAACAGGACGCGGAGGGCTTTTACGCGGCCGAGCGCGAGGCTCGGCAGGCGCTGTCCATGCCGCCGTTCGGCCGGCTGGCGGCGCTGGTTGTTTCGTCTCTGGATGCCGCTGCCGCCGGGCAGGCCGCAAAGCAATTGGCGGCCGCCGCACCGCTGGCAGACGGCATATCGGTGTTCGGCCCGGCACCGGCGCCGCTGGCCATACTGCGCGGTCGCCATCGGCACCGCTTGCTGGTGCATGCCAAGCGGTCCGCTCCGTTGCAGG
>JAIMJL010000074.1 GCA_020693225.1 Sandarakinorhabdus sp.
CCCAGACCTATATCATTGCCCCGCAGCGCCTGGCGCCCGGCGACCAGGTGGTGGCCGGCAAGAAGGTCGATGTGAAGCCCGGCAATGCGATGGAAATCGGCCAAATGCCGGTTGGCACCATCGTCCACAATGTCGAGCTGAAGCCCGGCAAGGGTGGCCAGCTGGCGCGCGCCGCCGGCACCTTCATCCAGGTGGTGGGGCGCGATCGCGGCATGGTCATCATCCGGCTGAACTCGGGCGAGCAGCGCTATGTGCGCTCCGAGTGCATGGCGACGGTGGGGGCAGTGTCCAACCCGGACAACAGCAACCAGAATCTGGCCAAGGCCGGCCGCAACCGCTGGCTTGGCTCGCGGCCGCTGACGCGCGGTGTTGCCAAGAACCCGGTCGATCACCCGCACGGAGGTGGTGAAGGCCGCACCTCGGGCGGTCGTCACCCGGTCACCCCGTGGGGCAAGCCGACCAAGGGCGCCAAGACCCGCAGCAACAAATCAACCGACGGCATGATCATCCGGTCGCGCCATTCTAAGAAGAAGAGGTAGAGATGGCACGTTCCGTCTGGAAGGGCCCGTTTGTCGAGCTCAGCCTTCTGAAGAAGGTGGAAAGCGGCCAGAGCCGTGGCCCGATCAAGACCTGGTCGCGCCGCTCGACCATCCTGCCGCAATTCGTCGGGCACAGCTTCGCCGTGTATAACGGCAAGAAGTTCATTCCCGTGTCCGTCAGCGAAGAAATGGTTGGCATGAAGCTTGGAGAGTTTGCGCCGACGCGCACCTTCCCCGGCCATGCCGCCGACAAGAAGTCGAAGAGGTAGAGATGTCCAAACCTGAAGCAGGCCGGAAAGTGGGCGAGCGCGAGGCGCTTGCCGTCGCGACCACCGTCCGCGGATCTCCCTACAAGCTTAACCTGGTGGCCGGGCTTATCCGTGGTCGCAAGGCCGAGGACGCGGTGACGCTGCTCACTTTCTCGCGCAAGGCGATGGCGGTGGATGTGCGCAAGTGCCTCCAGTCGGCGATTGCGAATGCGGAGAACAACCACAATCTGGATGTTGACCAGCTGTGGGTGAAGGAAGCCAGCGTCGGCAAGTCGATCACCATGAAGCGCTTCAGCCCGCGTGCGCGCGGTCGCTCCAGCCGCATCATCAAGCCGTTCGCCAAGATCCGGATCGTGGTCACCGAGCGTGACGCCGCCGTTGCAGACGCTGGAGAATAAGCATGGGTCACAAGACAAACCCCATCGGCCTTCGCCTGCAGATCAACCGCACCTGGGATTCCCGCTGGTATGCCCACGGTGATGATTATGGCCGGCTGCTTCTGGAAGATCTGCGGATCCGCCAATATATCGTGAAGACGCACGCGCAGGCGGCGATTTCCAAGGTGGTGATCGAGCGCCCGGCGAAGCTGTGCCGCGTGTCGGTCTATGCCGCCCGCCCCGGTGTCATCATCGGCAAGAAGGGCGCGGATATCGAAAAGCTGCGCAAGGCAATCGGCACGATGACCAAGAGCGAAGTTTCGCTCAATATCGTGGAAATCCGCAAGCCGGAAATCGATTCCAAGCTGGTGGCGCAAGGCGTTGCCGACCAGCTTGAGCGTCGGGTGGCGTTCCGCCGCGCCATGAAGCGCGCCGTGCAATCGGCGCTGCGGCTGGGCGCGGAGGGCATCAAGATCACCTGCTCCGGGCGTTTGGGCGGTGCGGAAATCGCCCGCATCGAATGGTATCGCGAAGGCCGGGTGCCGCTGCACACGTTGCGCGCGAATATCGACTATGCCGAAGCGCAGGCACACACCGCTTATGGCGTGTGCGGCGTGAAGGTGTGGATCTTCAAGGGCGAAATCCTGGGCCATGATCCGATGGCGCAGGACCGGCTGATGATGGAATCTCAAACATCGGGAGTGCGTCCCGCGCGATAAGCGACGCAGAGATGCGTCGCCTTATCGAGGGATCAACCCTGTCTGAAGGCGAGTAAGAGATGCTACAACCGAAACGGACCAAGTTCCGCAAGGCCTTCAAGGGCCGTATTCATGGCGATGCCAAGGGCGGCACTGCGCTCAACTTCGGCTCCTATGGGCTGAAGGCGATGGCGCCCGAGCGGATTACCGCCCGGCAGATCGAAAGCGCCCGTCGCGCCATCACCCGCCACATGAAGCGCCAAGGGCGCTTGTGGATCCGCATCTTCCCGGATGTGCCGGTTTCATCCAAGCCCGCGGAAGTCCGCATGGGGTCAGGCAAGGGCAACCCGGAATTCTGGGTGGCTCGCGTGAAGCCGGGCCGCATCATGTTCGAGATCGAAGGCGTGAGCCATGAAGTGGCCGCCGGTGCGTTCGAGCGCGCGGCCGCCAAGCTGCCGATCAAGGTGAAGATGGTCAGCCGGCTGGGCGACCAGGCGAAGGAAGGCTAAAGCGCCATGCCGAAATATGAAGATATCAAGGTGAAGACCGACGACCAGCTGGCCGGCGATCTTTCGAGCCTGAAGCGCGAGCAGCTGAACCTCCGGTTCCAGGCCGCCACGCAGCAGCTGGAAAAGCCGAGCCGGGTGAAGGAGGTGCGTCGCACCATCGCCCAGATCAAGACCGAACAGACTGTCCGCGCCCAAAAGGCCGCGGCGGCAGAGGCATAAGGAAGACCCATGCCAAAACGTGTACTTCAGGGGACGGTCGTCTCCGACAAGGCCGACAAGACGGTTGTCGTGCTGGTCGAGCGCAAGGTCGCTCACCCGGTGTATGGCAAGATCATCCGCCGGTCGAAGAAATATCATGCGCACGACGAGGCCAACATGTTCGCTGCCGGCGACATCGTGCGGATCGAGGAGTGTGCGCCGATTTCCAAGCAGAAGTCGTGGCGCGTGCTGGACAAGGTTGGCGCCGATGTGCTGGCTTCGGCCGCCGCTGCGGAAGGGGTGAACTGACATGATCCAGATGCAGACCAATCTGGACGTTGCCGACAATTCGGGCGCCAAGCGCGTGATGTGCATCAAGGTGCTCGGCGGCTCCAAGCGGCGTTTTGCCGGCGTCGGTGATGTGATTGTCGTTTCCGTGAAGGAAGCGCAGCCCAAGGGCCGGGTGAAGAAGGGCGATGTGCATCGCGCCGTCGTTGTTCGCACCGCCAAGGATATCCGCCGCGCCGATGGCTCGGTGATCCGTTTCGATGGCAATGCCGCGGTTCTCATCAACAAGAATGAGGAGCCGATCGGCACCCGCATCTTCGGGCCGGTGGTTCGCGAGCTTCGCGCCACCGGGCACATGAAGATCATCAGCCTTGCTCCGGAGGTGTTGTAATGTCCTCGGCGAAAATCAAGAAGGGTGATCGCGTGATCGTGCTCACCGGCAAGGACAAGGGCCAGGAAGGCGATGTTGTCCGTTCCATGCCCAAGGACGGCAAGGTGGTTGTGCAGGGTGTGAACATGATCGCCCGCCACACCAAGCCGACCCAGGCTGACCCGGAAGGCGGGATCAAGCGTCGCGAAGCGCCGATCCATGTGTCCAATGTCGCCATCAAGGATCCCAAGACCGGCAAGCCTGCGCGGGTCGGGTTTGAAGTCCGCGACGGCAAGAAGGTGCGGGTCCTCAAGGGCTCGGGCGAGGTGTTGAATGGCTGAAGCAAAGAAATTGACGCGAATGCAGTCGCTCTATGAGGCGCGCATCCGGGCCGCGATGACGGAAGAATTTGGTTACAAGAACCAGATGGAAGTGCCGAAGATCGACAAGATCGTCATCAACATGGGGGTTGGCGAAGCCACCCAGGACAAGAAGAAGGTCGAGATCGCGGCCGCCGAAATGATGGCCATTGCCGGCCAGAAGCCGGTGATTGCCAAGGCGACCAAGTCGGTCGCGCAGTTCAAGCTGCGCGAAGGCATGCCGATCGGCTGCAAGGTGACGCTGCGTCGCGAGCGGATGTATGAATTCCTCGACCGGCTGATCACCATCGCGCTGCCGCGCGTCCGCGACTTCCGCGGCGTGAAGCCGACGAGCTTCGACGGTCGTGGCAATTTCGCCATGGGCCTGAAGGAACAGATCGTGTTTCCTGAAATCTCGTACGACAAGATCGACAAGGTTCGGGGCATGGACGTGATCATCACAACCACCGCGAAGACGGATGAAGAAGCGCGCTCGCTTCTGCGTCACTTCGGAATGCCGTTTGTCGGCGAAGCGGAGGCCCGTGTGGCTGCCGCGCAAGCCGCCGCGACTGCGGCCTAAAGAGAAAGGGAGAACTTAAGTCATGGCGAAACTGAGTTCCATCAACAAGAACGAGCGTCGCAAGGCGCTGGTGAAGAAATATGCAGGCAAGTTCGAGGCTCTGAAGGCCATTGCGAACGACGAGAGCCTGGATGAGGGCGAGCGTCTGGTGGCGCGGCTGAAGATGGCCGAGCTTCCGCGCAATGCTAACCCCACGCGGGTGCGCAACCGCTGCGAACTCACCGGCCGCAGCCGCGCTTATTATCGCAAATTCAAGCTGTCGCGCGTGATGGTGCGGGAATTGGGCAACAAGGGCCTGATCCCGGGCCTCACCAAGTCCAGCTGGTAAGGCCTGACGTATGAACATGACCGATCCCCTGGGTGATATGCTCACCCGCATCCGCAACGGCCAGTCGGCCAAGAAGGACAGCGTGCTTACGCCGGCTTCGCGCCTGCGCGCCAGCGTGCTCGATGTGCTGCAGCGCGAAGGCTATATTCGCGGTTACTCGACCGAGGAAACCAGCGGCCCGACGCCGACCATCCGCATCGAGCTGAAGTATTTCGAAGGCCAGCCCGCCATCCAGCATGTCGCGCGCGTCTCGAAGCCGGGCCGCCGCGTCTATGCCGGTGCCACTTCGCTGCCCAAGGTCAAGAATGGCCTGGGCATTGTCATCGTGTCGACGCCGCGTGGCGTTCTGTCGGACGCCGAAGCGCGCACGCAGAATGTTGGCGGCGAAGTCCTCTGTCAGGTGTTCTAGGCCATGTCGCGTATCGGAAAAAAGCCGGTGCCGCTGCCTTCGGGTGTGTCGGTTGCCATCAATGAAGGCGAAATGACCGTGAAGGGCCCCAAGGGGCAACTCGCGCTCAGCCTGATCAACGACATTGTCTATGAAATCGGCGAAACCGAAATCAAGGTGAACCCGGCGAACGACAGCAAGCGCGCGCGCGCCTTCTGGGGCATGCAGCGCACTTTGGTGTCGAACCTGGTGGTCGGCGTGTCGGACGGCTTCACCAAGGTGCTGGAAATCACCGGCGTTGGCTATCGGGCCAATGTGCAGGGTTCCAACCTGAAGCTGCAGCTGGGCTACAGCCACGATGTGGAATATGCCATTCCCGACGGCATCACGATCAAGACCCCGGATCAGACCACGGTCGAAATCTCGGGCTCCGATCGGCAGAAGGTCGGCCAAGTTGCAGCGGAAATCCGCCGCTGGCGCAAGCCGGAGCCGTACAAGGGCAAGGGCATCAAGTATCGCGGCGAGTTCATCTTCCGCAAGGAAGGGAAGAAGAAATAATGGGCAAGCAACTCACCAAGTTCGAGCAGCGCCGCCGCCGGGTGCGTGGCGCGCTCCTGCTGAAGGCCGGCGGACGCCCGCGTTTGTCGGTGCATCGCTCTTCGCTGCACATCTATGCGCAGGTGATCGACGACAAGGCCGGTCACACGCTGGCGGCTGCGTCCACGCTGGAAAAGGATTTTTCCGGCACCGGCACCACGGCAGCCGCTGCGGCGGCGGTTGGCAAGCTGCTGGCCGAGCGCGCCAAGGCGGCGGGCGTATCCAAGGTGGTTTTCGACCGTGGGGGGTTCATCTTCCACGGCCGCGTTAAGGCGCTGGCGGAAGCTGCGCGCGAAGGCGGACTGGAGTTCTGATATGGCAGACGATGTAATCGACAGCGTGGCCCCCGCCACGGACGCGCCGGCACAGGAAGAGCGTCGCGGTCGCGGTGGCGATCGGGGCAATCGCGGTGGCCCGGGTGGCAACCGTGGACCTGGTGGCAATCGCGGCCCCGGCGGCCGGGACGGCGATCGCCGGCGCGGCGGCCCGCGCCCGGCGGAAGGCGATGACGGCAACGAGCTGATTGAAAAGCTGGTGCACATCAACCGCGTCTCCAAGACGGTGAAGGGCGGCAAGCGCTTCGGCTTTGCGGCGCTCGTCGTGGTTGGCGACGGCAAGGGTCGGGTCGGTTTCGGCCACGGCAAGGCGCGCGAAGTGCCGGAAGCCATCGCCAAGGCAACCGCTGCCGCCAAGAAGGCGATGATCCGCGTGCCGCTACGCGAAGGCCGCACGCTGCACCATGATGGCTATGGCCATTTCGGTGCCGGCAAGGTGCATGTTCGTTCGGCAACGCAAGGGACCGGCATCATCGCCGGCGGCCCGATGCGCGCCGTGTTCGAAGCACTTGGCGTGGCCGATGTGGTGACCAAGTCGGTTGGCACCAACAACCCCTACAACATGGTGCGGGCCACCTTTGCGGCGCTTGGCGAGCAGACCAGCCCGCGCTCGGTAGCACAGCGCCGGGGCAAGAAGGTCGCCGACCTTCTGGCCCGTCGCGGCGACATCACGCAGGCCCAGGCGCAAGCCGAAGCCGACGCGGTTGTGGCCTGAGGAGAGCGGATATGCCTGCGAAGAAAAAGGAAGCCGCCGCGGCGGTGGAAACCAAGACCATCAAGGTCACGCAGATCGGTTCGCCGATCCGCCGCACCGAGGATCAGCGCGCAACGCTGATCGGGCTTGGCCTGAACAAGATGAACCGGTCACGCGAACTGCAGGACACCCCGTCCGTGCGCGGCATGATCGCCAAGGTGCAACATATGGTGAAGGTGGAAGCGGCCTGAGGCCATTTCTACCCGCGCGACTACAGCGAAAGCGAGTGCAATGAAACTGAACGAAATCAAGGACAACGACGGCGCCCGCAAGGATCGGGTGCGGGTCGGTCGCGGCATCGGCTCGGGCGTCGGCAAGACCGGCGGGCGTGGCCAGAAGGGCCAGAAGAGCCGTTCCGGTGTGTCCATCAAGGGCTTTGAAGGCGGCCAGATGCCGCTGCACATGCGGCTTCCCAAGCGCGGCTTCAACAAGCCGAACCGCAAGGAATGGTCGGAAATCAACCTTGGCGGCCTGCAGAAGGCCGTGGACGCCGGCAAGTTTGCTGCCGGCGCCTCGATCGATCAGGCGGCGCTGATCGAAGCCGGCCTGGTGACGCACGCCCGCGACGGTGTTCGCCTGTTGGGCAAGGGAACGCTGACCACCAAATTGTCGCTCACCGTGGCTGGCGCCAGCGCTGCTGCGAAGGCGGCGGTGGAAGCCCTCGGCGGGACCGTCACGTTGACTGCGAAGCCCAAGGCCGAAGCCGAGGCGCAAGCCTGATGACGCCGGGCGTTCGGCGGCGGGCTTCAAATCCTCGCCCCGAGCGCCTACATCGCAGCAAAGGCCCGGCATCGGGCATCATGCATCAGGGCGTTTAGGATCATCATATGGCATCTGCTGCCGACACGCTTGCCCAGAATCTGAGCTTCGCCAACTTTTCAAAGGCGACCGATCTCAAGAAGCGCCTGTGGTTCACCATGGGCGCTCTGATCATTTTCCGGCTTTGCTCGTTTGTGCCGCTGCCGGGCATCGATCCGGTGGCGCTGGATCAGCTGTTCAACCGCACGGCAGGCGGCGTGATGGATTTCTTCAACATGTTCTCCGGCGGCGCGCTGGAGCGGATGTCGATCATCGCGCTGGGCATCATGCCCTACATCACGGCCTCCATCGTGGTGCAGCTGATGGGCTCGATCTACGAGCCGTGGAAGGCGCTGAAGAAAGAGGGCGAGAGCGGCCGCAAGAAGCTGAACCAATACACCCGCTTCGGCACGGTCGTGCTGACCATCTTTCAGGGCTATGGCATCGCCGTGGGCCTTGAAGGCTGGGGCGCGTCCAGCGGCGTCAATGCCGTGCTGGATCCGGGCTGGTTCTTCCGCATTTCTGTGATCATCACCTTGCTGGGTGGCACCATGTTCCTGATGTGGCTGGGGGAGCAGATTACCAGCCGTGGCATCGGCAACGGCATTTCGCTCATCATCATGGCGGGCATTGTCGCGCAGGTTCCGGTCGCACTTGGCGGCTTGCTGGAGCAGGGCCGGACGGGCGCGATTTCGGCCGGCTTCATCGTCGCCGTGATTGTGCTGACACTTGCCGTTATCGCCTTCATCTGCCTGATGGAGCGCGCGCAGCGCCGGCTGCTCATCCAGTATCCCAAGCGCCAGCAGGGCAACAAGATGTTCCAGGGCGACAGTTCGCACCTGCCGCTGAAGCTGAACACAGCCGGGGTCATCCCGCCGATCTTTGCTTCGTCCCTGCTGTTGCTGCCGCTCACGGTGGCGCAGTTTGCCGGGCAGGCGGGATCTGATGGCACGGCTGCCGGGCCGGACTGGCTGATCACCGTGACCACCGCGCTGCAGCACGGCGCGCCACTGTACATGGCGCTCTATGCTGCCGGCATCATCTTCTTCAGCTTCTTCTACACCGCGGTTGTGTTCAATCCGGAAGAAACGGCCGACAATCTGAAGAAATATGGCGGCTTCATTCCGGGTATCCGTCCGGGCGAACGCACCGCGCAGTATCTGGATTATGTGCTCACCCGCATCACGGTTGTCGGCGCGGCCTATCTCACGCTTGTCTGCCTGCTGCCGGAATTCCTGATCAGCCAGATGGCGGTTCCCTTCTATCTCGGCGGCACCTCGCTGTTGATCGTTGTCAATGTCACCATGGATACGGTGGCGCAGATCCAGAGCCACATGCTGGCGCACCAGTATGAGGGCCTGGTCAAGAAATCCAAGCTGAGGGGGGCACGCCGTTGATCGCAAAGGGGGGGGCATTGGCTGAGGCACTGGCAAAGCCGGGTCTCAACATCATCCTGCTGGGGCCACCCGGCGCCGGCAAGGGAACGCAATCCGCCAATCTGGTTGCAACACGCGGCATGGTGCAGATGTCTACCGGTGACATGCTGCGCGCTGCTGTTAAGGCGGGAACGCCGATCGGTTTGAAGGCCAAAACTCTGATGGATGCCGGCCAGCTGGTTCCCGATGATGTTGTTTCGGGACTGATCGGCGAGGCCCTGGACCACACTCCGGCCTCCACCGGCGTTATCTTCGACGGGTACCCCCGCACGGCCGAGCAGGCAGCATCGCTGGATCGCCTGCTGGGAGATCATGGGCGCACGCTGGATCATGTGATCGAGCTGGAAGTGGACGAGAATGCGCTCGTGGATCGGATCACCGGTCGCTTTTCCTGCGCGAAGTGCGGCGCCGGCTATCATGACCGGCACAAACTTCCGCAGGTTGCCGGGGTTTGCGATGTCTGCGGCAGCACCGAGTTCAAACGGCGGCCCGATGATGTGGAATCCACCGTTCGCACCCGGATGGACGAGTATCGCGCGAAAACCGCTCCGATTTTGCCGCTTTATGCCGCGCGAAACCTGGTTCGTGCCGTGGACGGCATGGCCGATATGGACAGTGTGCAGGCGGAAATAGACGGCATCCTTGGTAGCTGTTGACGAAACCGGCGAATGGGGGTTGACAGTCGCGGGGTTGCCCGATAGCAACCCGCCTTCCGATTTTCGCGGGCCATTCTGGCGGCTTCCGGACATTCCGGTTTCCGAGTCCGGTGTGGGCGCGAGGTCCAGGACACGCAAAGAGATGAGGCGCCTTGCCCTGGGAGCCTTGTGGAGCAGGAGCAGTAAGTGGCACGGATTGCAGGGGTCAATATCCCCACCAACAAGCGCGTCGAAATCGCGCTGACTTATATTCACGGTATTGGCCGGACCAAGGCCAAGGAAATCAGCATCCAGCTCGGCTTTCCGCCGGAGCGGCGTGTGCAGGACCTGACCGATCAGGAAATCCTTGCCATTCGCGAAGCCATCGACCGCGACCACACCGTGGAGGGCGATCTGCGCCGCGAAACCGCGATGAGCATCAAGCGGCTGATGGATCTGGCCTGCTATCGTGGCTTGCGGCATCGCAAGGGCCTGCCCGTTCGCGGCCAGCGCACCCACACCAACGCGCGCACCCGCAAGGGCAAGGCGAAGCCGATCGCAGGGAAGAAGAAGTAATGGCACGCGAACCCGCCCGTTTGAAGCGCCGCGAGCGCAAGAACATCACGTCTGGCGTTGCGCATGTGAACGCCAGCTTCAACAACACGATGATCACCATCACCGACGCGCAAGGCAATGCGATTGCCTGGTCGTCGGCAGGCACCATGGGCTTCAAGGGCAGCCGCAAGTCGACGCCCTATGCCGCGCAGGTTGCCGCCGAGGACGCCGGCAAGAAGGCCGCCGAACATGGCGTGCGTACGCTGGAAGTGGAAGTGAAGGGGCCTGGATCCGGTCGCGAGTCGGCGCTGCGCGCGCTGCAGGCGGTTGGCTTCCAGATCACAGCGATTCGCGACGTGACATCGATCCCGCACAACGGGGTTCGCCCGCCGAAGCGCCGCAGGGTCTGAGGCAGGCGCCACCCACCGCTGCCGGGCGATCCGCGCCCGGCTTGGCGGTGGCGTGGCAGACAAGATTGCGCGGCCCAGATCGGTGTCGCGGAAATAGCGAAAAGTGCAGGGCCGCAAGGCTCTGCCAAGCCAGAGGTGAACAGCGTGTCGGCAGCTTATGCGAAGAACTGGCAAGAACTGAAAAAGCCCAACGCCCTGGAAGTCAAGAGCGGCGGCACCCGGACCAAGAAGGTTTTCGTGGCCGAGCCGCTGGAACGTGGCTTTGGTCTGACTTTGGGCAATGCCCTGCGTCGGGTGCTGCTCTCCAGCCTTCAAGGGGCTGCGGTGACCGCCGTCAAGATCGATGGCGCGCTGCACGAATTCTCGTCGCTTCCGGGCGTACGCGAAGATGTGACGGACATCATCCTCAATGTGAAGCAGGTTGTTGTGAAGATGCAGGGCGATACGCCCAAGCGTCTGTCGCTGTCGGCCACCGGCCCTGGCGAAGTCACGGCGGGGCAGATCGCAGCGACCGGTGATATCGAGATTTCCAACCCGGATCTGGTTATTTGCACCCTGGATGAAGCTGCCACCTTCAACATGGAGCTGACGGTGCAGCCGGGCAAGGGCTACGTGCCCGCAGCGCAGAACCGCCCGGCGGATGCGCCGATCGGCCTGATCCCGGTCGACGCACTCTATTCGCCGGTGCGGCAGGTTGCCTACAAGGTGGAGAACACCCGCGTTGGACAAGAGCTCGATTATGATCGGCTCATCCTGACGGTGGATACCGACGGATCGGTTTCTCCCGATGATGCGGTTGGCTATGCCGCGCGGATTCTGCAAGATCAGCTGCAGCTGTTCGTGAACTTCGAGGAGCCGGTTGCCCGGCCGGCAGCCCCCAGCCAGCCTTCGGCGCTGGCAGCGGACGAGCCCACCG
The DNA here is from genome assembly GCA_020693225.1 of Sandarakinorhabdus sp. GTDB lineage: Bacteria > Pseudomonadota > Alphaproteobacteria > Sphingomonadales > Sphingomonadaceae > Sandaracinobacteroides. The sequence continues at coordinate 11,340 of JAIMJL010000074.1, forward strand.
ATGTGTCGATGAACCGCAATCTGCTGAAGAAGGTGGACGAGCTGGAGCTGAGCGTGCGCTCGGCGAACTGCCTGAAGAACGACAACATCATCTATATCGGCGATCTGGTGCAGAAATCGGAGCCGGAAATGCTCCGCACGCCGAATTTCGGGCGCAAGAGCCTGAACGAGATCAAGGAAGTGCTGTCGGCCATGGGCCTGCGGCTCGGTATGGATATCCCCGGCTGGCCGCCGGAGAATATCGAAGACCTGGCGAAGAAGCTCGAACAGGAGTTCTAGGCCACTCACCCGGCCCTGCATCGGCAGGGCCTGCACTGGGGTACCTGGTACGGCCCCTTTACGAACGGAAAGTGATACAATGCGTCATAGAGTAGCCCATCGCAAGCTTGGCCGGACCACCTCGCACCGCCTTGCCATGTTCCGCAACATGGCGGCTTCGCTGATCAAGCACGAGCAGATCACCACCACCCTGCCCAAGGCAAAGGAGCTCCGGCCCTATGTCGAGAAGCTGGTGACGCTGGCCAAGAAAGGCGGTCTTTCCAACCGCCGCCTGGCCGAAGCCCGGCTGCAGGACGACGCGCAACTTCTCAAGCTGTTCGATACCATCGCGCCGCGCTATGCCGACCGCAATGGCGGCTATACCCGCGTGCTGAAGGCCGGCTTCCGCGCATCGGATCAGTCGGCGATGGCGATCATCGAGTTCGTCGACCGCGACGTTTCGGCCAAGGGCCAGGATTGCGGCCCGGTCGAAATGGGCCAGGAAGCCGCCTGACCCCTTCCGCCTCGCGCGGCCTTTGGCTAGAGGACGCTGCACCCTCTGACTGAAGGATGATCGATGGCTGACGGCGAAGAGCTGTGGAATGGCGACGTTGCGCTCAAGCCCGGACAGGGGGCAGGGCGCTTATTCGATGGCCTCTCCACCCGATTTCGCCAGAAGCGCGACAATGCCTTGCGCGCCTTCATCGCTCGCCTTGCGGCTTCGCGGGCTGCCGATGTCGGACCTTTGCGGATCATCGATCTGGGCGGCACCTGGGCTTATTGGGAGCGCGTGGGGATCGATTTCCTCGATACCCACAATATCGAGATTACCTGCATCAACTACACCGAAAGCGAACTGCGCGCGCACGGCACCCACCGACGGTTGAAGGCTGAAGTGGGCGACGCGCGCAATCTACCGAAGTTTGCCGACAACAGCTTCGATATGGTACACTCCAATTCGGTGATCGAGCATGTCGGGCGCTTTGGTGATATGGCTGACTTTGCCCGTGAAGTTCGCCGGCTGGCGCCGGCGCACTATGTGCAGACGCCCTATTTCTGGTTTCCCATCGATCCGCACTTCCCGCGGGTGCCGCTGTTTCACTGGATGCCCGAAAGCTGGCGGCTGAAGCTGCTGGGTGTGATGAAGGTTGGCTGGGGGCGCCCTACCAAGGACACGGCGCTGGCCATGAGCATGATCAACAATGTCGTGCTACTGGATTGGCGGCAGTTTCGGCACCTGTTCCCGGATAGCAGCTACCGGGCGGAGCGGTTGGCGCTGCTGCCGAAATCGATGATCGCCGAGCGCGGCTAGCGCGCGGGCTGGCTGCGGCGCGCAAAGTGTCTTTCCTCGCCTGTCCGCATGCGTTAACCGCGATTAACGAAAATTCCCAAGGGCTCGCAATGTCAGAAAGAACCGCGCTGAAGGCGCGCCGCCATTATCGCGCCTGGCGCGCGATCTCCACGCGCTGGATGGACAATGACATCTACGGCCATGTGAACAATGTGGTCTACTACAGCTGGTTCGACACGGCCGTGAACGCCTGGCTGGTGGAACAGGGCCTGCTCAATATCGAGAAGGGTGAGCTGATCGGTCTGGTGGTTGAAACCGGGTGCACCTATGCCCGCGCCGTGGCCTTTCCGGAAGAGGTTCAGGCCGGCATCGCGGTTGCGCGCATCGGCAACAGCTCGGTGCGCTATGATATCGGGCTGTTTGTGGCGGGCGAACAGGATCCGGCGGCGCAGGGCTTTTTCATCCACGTGTATGTGGACCGCGTAACGCGGCGGCCAAAGCCCTTGCCGGACCGCTGGCGGGATATATTGGGGACGATCCTGGCACCGGATTGAGGGGCGGTCGCCCGGTTTTGGCGCTTGCGCCAACCCGGAGCCTTTCTATGGTGACCCGCAAAGGAGAGCGCGATGCGGGCGGGTTTCATGATGGCGGGATTGGCTGTGGCGGTGCTGACTGCCGGATCAGCGATGGCTGAAGTGGTGGCAATTCAAGCCGACCGGGTGCTGGCGGAGCCGGGGCGGCCGGCGCGTGGTGTGACGACGATCCTCGTGGAGAATGGCAGAATCCTTTCGCTGCTGGACGGTCGGCAGGCGCCTGCCGGGGCGAGAGTGATCGATTTGGGCAATCGCTTCGTGCTGCCGGGGCTGATCGACAGCCATGTGCATCTGACGTCCGATACCGGGGGCGAGGCAGGACTGGTGGAAGGGTTGACCTCCGGCGCGGCCACAGACGCGCTCAGGGCGCAGTGGAACGGGATGAAGACGCTGCGGGCGGGCTTTACCACGGTGCGCAACCTGGGAGACAGGGATGGCGCGACGCTGGCGTTGCGCGATGCGGTGGCCGCCGGCTGGGTGATGGGGCCGCGGATCGTTGATGCCGGGCGCTCCATTTCGGTGACCAGCGGGCATATGGATGGCACCAACTCGCTGGCCGAGGATCTGC
>JAIMJL010000075.1 GCA_020693225.1 Sandarakinorhabdus sp.
GACCGTCAGGGGGATTCGCATCCGCCATGCCGCAATCGGACTGCTGCAAGCCGAGAGAAGGGGAAGTGGTGCCCAGGGACGGGATCGAACCGCCGACACTGCGATTTTCAATCGCATGCTCTACCAACTGAGCTACCTAGGCACGGGCTGCGGGCTATAGGGCGGGCATGGCCGCCTGGTCAACCATCAATGCTGGCCTTGAGAGTCGCCTTCTTCCGAAGCTGGCCGCCCGGGGAGAACATAGCGTTCATCCAGCCAGGAAATCAGGTCGCGGTCGCGGCACAGCGACGAGCAGAAGGGGGCATGATCGGCGTCGGCCGGCTTGCGGCAGACGGGGCATTTAGCCGGGAGTGGTTTCGACATGCCCGTCTCCTGCCATGGCATCGGCCCGCACGTCCACCCGGCGCCCCGTGATCCGGGACAGGTCTGCAATCAGCGCAGGCTGCCGGTCCAGCCAGCGGGCGACAGCAGGCCTGGCAACCAGCTGCAGGGCACCAGGGCGCGGTTCGCTTTGCGCCAGGTGCAGCAACGCCAGTGCTGCGCTGATGTCCGGCTGCAGCCGCGCGCGTTCTAGGATGGACGGGCCGGTGCGCGGGCGAATCACCTGCATGAGCCCGAACCCGTTGACCGCGGTGCGCTCGAACGCGGCATCTCCCATCGCTTCATCGAAGGCTTTGGCCACTTGCCGACGGGCCTCCCGATCAGGCGATGCCGGGAAATCGATGACGATTGCGCCGCCCAGACCCCATAGACGGATCATTCGCGCGGCTTCCCGCGCGGCGTCCGCTGCAAGGCTGGCACCCGTGCCATCGATGTCAACGGCAATGAGCGCGGGGGTCGGGCTGAACCCCAGGCTTCCGCCGGGCAGCCCGACTCGCCCGAGCTGTGCGGCTTCCCAGCCAGACTCCCACTGATCGGCAACGAGCGCCGGCCACCCGGCCTGCAAGCGATGCCCTGCCGCCCGGAGTTGTTCGGCGAACCGGGATTCAGCTGCCCGCTGCAAGGCTGGACGCGCCTTCGCCAGCCTTGGCCGACCGGCCTCCGGCCAGGCAGCGCGGGTGATCTCAACCGTGACTGGGGCGCCTTCGGTCAGACTTTGCGGCAAAGGTTCCAGTACGGCCTGGCGGCCATCCGGCAGCTCGACAATCCCGCGACCGACCAGCTTGCTGACCAGACGTGCCTCCGTTTGGCTTCCCACCTGCGCACCATCATCTGCCCGCTGCAGGTGCATTTCCAGCAGTGTGCCGCGATCGACGACAGCCAGCCGCGTTTCGCCCAGCCGCACTTGCCGATAGAGATCAGCCACCTATTCCCGCCGTTGCCAGCATTGCGCGCGCATCGAACAGCGGCAGCCCCATGATTCCGGAAAAGCTGCCCTGGATCCAGCGAATGTGCGACTCGAAGCTGCCCTGGATAGCATAGCCCCCGGCCTTGCCGCGCCATTCGCCACTGGCGAGATAGCGGGCCATCGCGGCATCGTTTAGGAGCGCCACCGCAACGGTTGACGCTTGCAGGCGGTGTCGGGCGACTCCGGCGCTGTCAATTACTGTCAGCGCCGTCAGCACCCGGTGCCGCCGCCCCGACAGCAGTTTGAGACAGGCAAGCGCCGTTGCCTCGTCATCCGCTTTGGGCAGGATCCGCAAGCCGGCTGCAACCAGCGTATCCGCCGCCAGCACCACACTGCCCGGATGCCTTGCCACAACAGCGGCGGCCTTTTCTGCGGCAAGCCGGCGCACATGCGGCTCCGGTCGCTCGCCCTTGCGCGGCGTTTCGTCAATATCGGCCGGATCCACCGCATCAGGAACCAGCCCGAGCCGCGCCAGCAGCTCCAGCCGACGCGGCGAAGCCGAGGCCAGAACGAGCTGCATCAGGCGAGCCATTTCAGGCTGCTGCCATGCGGGTGGCCGACCGCCAGCAAGCGATCGTCACCGGGCCACAGGCGCAGCCGAAGCTCCGGCGCACCGGGGTTAGATGGATCCGCCATTTCATAGCGCAGCCAGGCGAGCGGTGCAGCCGGGCTGGCGGCGGCTCCGGCCCTTGCCATATGCGCTGCAATCCGGCCCTGCGCGTCTTTGGAAAAATATTGCAGTGCGATGGAGTGAAACACCGTCGTGGTCACACCGCGTTGCGGCCAGACATTGGCCTCCACAAAGGCAGCAGCGTCGCCCGCGAGGATCAGCGGCGGGTCAATCTTTGCAAGGGCGATGGCGTGCCGCATGCGGGCCAGCCGCTCAGGCTGATCGGGCCAGACATAGGCGAGCATGGCGACGGCCGCAGTCGGATCGGTGACCGCCAGCGGGTTCAAATCGACGCCGGCGCGGTTCGCGATGCGCAGCGCCACATCGGGCGGATCCTGTCCCTCCCATTGCGGCTGGATGGTAAGCGGTGAATCGGCGCTCCCTGCCGTTGTGCCGCCAAGCTTCAGGCAATAGCGATCGGGAAGCAGGTTCAGTCCGGCACTGGCCCCCAGCTCGAACAGCGCAAGCGGCAGGTCGGTTGCGGCAAGCACTGCCAGCATGCCCGCTGCCAACGGGCCCGAGCGGCCCACTTCGTTCGTTTGCGGGGCGCTCTCCAGCCAGCGGGCAAATGCCGGATCGTGGAGTACGGGGCCAACGGCTGCGGCCAGGCGATCGCTATCGGGCAGGGGAGCCGGCGGATACAGTTCGGCCAAAGCGGGCGCATCGCCCGCCAGCACCGTTGCGTGCAATCCGCCCGCTATGCGCAGAACCAGCGCATCCGCGTTGGGGTCTGCCGGCCATGCGTCCAGCCGCCGGCCCAGTTGCGATGCTGCGGGAATGCTGTCAGCCAGAACCCGGCATAGGAGCGCCGTAAATGGTGCACCGAGGGCGGCACAGAAGCCGGATTGCTGCCGGGCATGGCGGCGGAACGGGCTTTCCCCCTCGCCGTCAACCCTCATTTGAACCGGTAGGTGATGCGCCCCTTGGTGAGGTCATACGGCGTCAGCTCGACCAGCACTTCGTCGCCGGTTAGCACACGGATGCGGTTCTTGCGCATCTTGCCGGCGGTGTGTCCGAGGATTTCGTGGTCATTTTCCAGCTTCACGCGGAACATGGCGTTGGGCAGGAGTTCCACCACCATTCCGCGCATTTCGAGCAATTCTTCTTTCGCCATAGGGCTCCGTGGGTTCAACTGTAGGCAGGTGCATCCGCAATCCGCGACGCTTCGTGCCCAGCGCAATGCCGAAACTTGCGTGGTTTTGCAAGGTGGGCAGCGGATTTGTCGGATTTGTGCAAGCGCACAATTTCTGGACAGCCTATTTGCCGCCTCATCCGAACAGGGTCGGATGCGGTAATGGATGCGGATATGTTGTTGAAGGCGCTGACAGTCGGTTTCGTGATAGGCTTCTCGGTGGTTGGACTGAGTCGCGCCGCGATTGCCGCACTGCCAGCGCCGGATACACTCCCCACCATCACAGAAACCGCGCACGCAGCGCACGAAACGCTCGACAAGCAGATCAGCCGCACGACCGGAGCACTTTGGAGCATGATCGACGGCGCGTTCGGCAATCGGCACCCCACGCGCATGCAATAGACCCGAATGCAGCAGGCTGGCTATCAGCCGCTGTTGCGCAGGGCGGTCGCGATGGCGTTGATGGACAGCTGGATGCCTTCGGCAATGCGCGGATCGCTTTCGCCGGATCGGTGCCGCTTCAGCAACTCCACCTGCAGCAGGTTCAGCGGCTCCACATAGGGCAGGCGCAGACGGATCGAGGTATCAAGCGCGGCGTTGCGCTGCAGCAGATGGCTTTGGCCGGTCGCTTGCAGCAGGCTGTCCACTGTCAGCTGCCAGCTGCTGCGGATGCGTTCGAAAATCGCCGCCCCTTCCGGCCCGGCCAGCGCAGCATAGCGGGCGGCGATGTCCATGTCGGACTTGGCCAGCACCATTTCCATATTGCCCAGCATGGTGCGGAAAAACGGCCAGTTCTGCGCCATGTCTGCCAGCAGCGGCTTGTCTGGAAAGCTGGCAAGCGCATCCCCCACGCCATGCCAGCCCGGCAGCATCACGCGGGCCTGCGACCAGCTGAACACCCAGGGGATGGCACGCAAATCCTCGATCGCATCGGACTGGGTGCGGCTGGGTGGCCGGGATCCGATCTTCAGGGTCGCAATTTCCGAAATCGGCGTCATCGCGCGAAAGAATTGCCGGAAGCCCGGCGTTTCATAAACCAGCGACCGGTAGGATGCGCAAGCTGCGTGCGACAGCTGATCCATGACCCCGGAATAGCGCCGGGCGTCGGCTGGCGGCAGCTGTGGCGGTGCCAGGGTCGCGATCAAAGTGGCGGCCGCCGTTGAATCGAGGGTGCGGGCCGCCGCATCGGGGGTGCCATATTTGGCGGCAATCACCTCGCCCTGCTCGGTGATGCGGATTCGCCCGGCAACCGTTCCCGGCGGCTGCGCCCGGATGGCATCAAACGACGAGCCACCGCCGCGGCCGACCGTGCCGCCGCGGCCATGGAACAGCTGGATCGGGATGTTGCGTTCGGCAAACAGGCGGGCCAGCGCCGAGCTGGCCTGATGCAGCTCCCAGCTGGAGGTGAGATAGCCGCCGTCCTTGTTGCTGTCGGAATAGCCGATCATCACTTCCTGCGCCCCATGCACGTGCACCGTGGCGGCGATTTCCGGCAAGGCGAACAGCGCTGCCATCAGCTGCGGCGCGGCTTGCAAATCGGATATGGTTTCGAACAGCGGCACAACCATCAAGTCTGCGCTGGGCAGCGAGCCCGGACGATACAGGCCTACTTCCTTCAGCAGAACGAACACCTCCAGCATGTCGGACACGCTGGTGGTTTTCGAGATGATGGCCGTGGTGATGGCTCCCGGGCCAAATCGTCTGCGCGCGCGGGCGGCTGCCTGAAAGATCGCCAGCTCGTGCGCGCTTTCATCCGAGAGCTGCACGAACGGGCTGGCAAGCGGGCGCGGACTGGCAAGCTCACCCCGCAGCAGGGCGATCTTCGCGGCCTCGTCCAGCACGGCATAGTCCGCCTCTGCCCCTGCGACGCGCAGCAATTCGGCCACGACCCTTTCGTGCACATCGCTGTTCTGCCGCAGATCAAGGCTGGCGAGGTGGAAACCGAAAATGTCCACCGCCCGGATGAGGCGCCCCAGTGCCCCGCCTGCCTCGCCAAGGCCGGCGGCGATGGCGGCCAGGTCTGTGCGAAAGTCCGCAGGCGCGTGATAGGGCGCACCGGCCAGCTGGGACGGGCGCGCCGGCGGCGTGCCGGTCACGGCCAGATGCGTGGCTGCAAGCCGGGCATAGATGCCCGACAGCGCCCGGCGATAGGGCTCGTCGGCGCGGGCCGGCGCCATGTCGCCACTCTGCTCCGCAAGCGCCAGTACGGCCTCCGGCACGGCGGCCTCCTCGCTGGAGATGGACAGCTCCGCCCCAAGCGCATGCACCTGTTCGAGATAGTGGCCGAGCACGGTTCGCGCAGCTCCGGCGAGGGCGAAATCCAGGCTGGCGGCCGACACATTGGGATTGCCGTCGCGGTCGCCCCCGATCCAGCTGCCCACTTTCAGAAAGCCGGGAGTCTCCGCGCCCAGCGCCCGGTCCCAGCGGGCGTAGAGCGCCGGGATGACCGGCAGAAAATCGTCGCGCAGCCAGGCCAGGGCGGTTTCCACCTCGTCGGCCACAAACAGCCGCTCGCGACGCAGCGGCCGGGTCTGCCAGAGCAGCTTGATCTGCCGCTTCACGGCATCGACCACCAGCTCGCCATCGGCGGTTTCTGCCGTCCCGGCATCCTGCAACTGCAAAAGGTCGGCGATGCGATTCTTGTGATCGATCATGCTTTTGCGGCGCACTTCCGTGGGATGGGCGGTCAGCACCGGCATCACCAGCGCGCCTTGCAGGGCGGCAAGAATGGCCGCGCGATCAATGCCGTCTGCGCCAAGACGATCGATGGTTTCAGCCAGGGTGCCACCGCCATCCTGGCCATGGCCCTGCCGATCCTCGGCAAGATTGGCGAGCATCGAAAAATGCATGAAGCCGCGGGTGAAGGCCAATGTTTCATCGAGGCTGAGCGCACCCAGACTTTTCGCCACATCGGCCACGCCACCCCGCCCGCGATGCCGATCGACCGACATCGACCGGATTTCCTCGATCCGGGCATAGAGCGCCTCGCCGCCGGTGGTGCGGATCACATCCCCCAGCAACCGCCCGAGGAAGCGAATATCGGCATTCTGCGCGATCGGAAGTCGTCTTGGCATTGTTCGCTCGTACCTGCCGGAGGTTGTTCGCAGGTGCAGCATAACGCCCGTGTGGCAGCGGCGCCAGCAAAAGTGACGGAGTGACTGGCGCGGCAGGAAAACCCGGGCTAGCAAGGGGTTCTCGCGTGGGTCGGACCATGGTGGGGGCAGGGGCAGATGGTCGCCCGCGTTGCAACGGTTGCATATCTGGGGCTGGAGGCCCGCGCGGTTGACGTGCAGGTGCAGCTGGCATCCGGTCTGGTCAGCTTCGTGGTGGTGGGCCTGCCTGACAAGGCGGTGAAGGAAAGCCGCGACCGGGTGACGGCGGCCTTTGCCGCGCTGGGGCTGGCGATGCCGGCCAAGAAGATCACCGTGAACCTTGCGCCCGCCGATCTCGACAAGGTGGGGTCGCATTATGACCTGCCGATCGCACTTGGACTGCTCGGGGCGCTGGGCATTCTCGATCCGGAAACGCTGGCCAGCTATGTGGCGGTTGGAGAATTGTCGCTGGACGGCCGGATCACGCCCTCGCCGGGGGTTTTGCTGGCGGCACTGCACGCCTCGCAGCGGGGCATGGGGTTGATCTGTCCGGCGGCACAGGGTGCGGAAGCCGCCTGGCTGACCGAAGGGGCGGGCGCGGTGGAAGTGGTGGCAGCGCCCGACCTGCATGCGCTGATCGCGCACTTGAAAGGAAGCCAGCCCTTGCCGGCCCCTGCGGCGGCGGCCCTGCTGGCAGACCCGTTCGGTGGGCCGGACATGGGCGAGGTGAAGGGGCAGGAAACGCCGAAACGGGCGCTGGAAATTGCCGCGGCGGGTGGCCACAATCTGCTGATGTGTGGCCCGCCGGGCGCGGGCAAGTCCATGCTGGCGGCGTGTTTGCCCGGCATCCTGCCGGATCTTTCCACCGCCGAAGCGCTGGAAGTGGCAATGATCGCTTCAATGGCCGGCACATTGGATGGCGGGCGAATTGCCCGGTCGCGGCCGTTCCGCAGCCCGCATCATTCGGCCTCCATGCCAGCGCTGGTAGGCGGCGGCGCGCGGGCGAAGCCGGGAGAAGTGAGCCTTGCCCACCTCGGCGTGCTGTTCCTGGACGAACTGCCCGAGTTTCAGCGCGGTGTGCTCGATAGCTTGCGGCAGCCGCTGGAGAGGGGCGAAGTGCAGGTTGCGCGGGCCGCCATGCATGTCACCTATCCGGCGCGGGTGCAGCTGATCGCGGCCATGAATCCGTGCCGCTGTGGCCATCTGGCGGATGCCGCGCTGACCTGTGCCAGGGCACCAAAATGTGCCGCGGACTATCAGACCCGGATTTCCGGCCCGCTGCTGGATCGCATCGATCTGCATGTTGATGTGCAGGCGCTGAAAGCCAGCGACCTTGCCTTGCCGCCACCTGCCGAAGGCAGCGCACAAGTGCGCGCGCGCGTGGCCGCGGCGCGGGCGCTGCAAACGGCGCGCTATGCCGGATCCGCCGCCCGCACCAATGCCGAGGCAGATGGTAAGCTTCTGGAACTGGCCGCAACGCCAGACGAGGCGGGCAGGCGGCTGCTGACACAGGCAGCCGATGCGCTGAAGCTTTCGGCGCGCGGCTGGCACCGAAGCTTGCGGGTCGCGCGGACAATCGCCGATCTGGCCGGCTGCGAAGCGGTGGGGCGTGCGCATATAGCCGAGGCCCTCAGCTTTCGGCGCCAAGCAGTTGTCAACTGATCTTGACACGTAAACTGGCGCTTGAATGGACAGGTATGCGCGTCTAGACTTTACCGAGTCGACCGCTGAAAGTGGCGGCGACCGGACATGAAATTCGGGATTGAAAACCGGGATTGAAAAATCGGGGATGGAAAAAGGGGTCCAGCTATGGCGAATTTGGTAGAGACTGTTCTGGGCGCGTTCTCGCCAAATGCGATATCGCAGATTGCCGCGCTGCTGGGTGAAAGCGGACCATCCACCGGTCGCGGCCTGGCAGCAGTTATTCCAACCTTGCTGGCAGGCGCGGTGACCCTGAGCAAGAGTGCCGGCGGCGCGGATCTGCTTGGCCTGGTGTCGCAGGTCACAGCCAACGGCAACCCGCTCGACACGCTTGGCCTGAGCCTCGCAGACGAGACCTCGCGCAAGGCTCTGGTGGCGCAGGGCGAAACGGTCACCCAATCGCTTCTGGGATCGCAGGCGGAAACCATCGCCAACGCAATTGCCGGGCTGGTGGGTGCCAAGCCGGCCAGCGTGCAGGGCCTGCTGGCCTTTGCCGCCCCGTTGGCGCTGGGCGCGCTTGGCAAGGGTGCGGGTGACAAGCCGAATGTCGGCGGAATCGCTGCCATGCTCGCCAATGGCAATGCGAGCATCTATCGCGGCTTGCCTTCGGGTCTGCGTGGCTTCTTCTCGCTGGAGCCGCCGGGCGCGGCGGATGAAGCCTATTCCGTTCCCGATCCGTTTGCTGCAACGCTGTTTGGCGAACGCAAGGCTTCGCGCGGCGTTGGCGGCACGGTGCCCGATACGGCACCCTACATCTTCAAGCCGAAGAGCTACACCCTTGCCTGGGTGCTGCTGGGCGCGGGCGTCCTTGCGCTGCTGTTTTCCATGGTTGGCAAGCGGGAAAGGCCGGTTGTGCAATCGGCGGCTGTGGAAGCCCCCGCCGTTCCGCAAGGAGCCGGCCTGCTGTCCGAGTTGCGCAACGGCAAGCCGCTGCTGATCGTCTTCTTTGCCGTGGCGCAAAGCGACGTTGCCAATGAGCTGCAAGGCGAATCGGCGAAGTTGAAAGCCTATCTGGACGAACATCCGGATGAGCGGCTGTCGGTTTCCGGCTATGTCGATCCAACGGGTGACGCCGCCTTCAACGAAGAACTGGCAAAGAGCCGGGCGCAGAAGGTTGCCGCTGTTCTGGCAGCGGCCGGCATCCCGGCGGATCGGATCGATATGGACAAGCCGGCCGATATCGTCGCGGGCGAAGGAAGCTATGCCAATGATCGCAAGGTCGAGGTTTCGATCAAGGATGGCGTTGCGCCAGCGGTCGCCGATGTGGCGGAACCCGCTGCGGACGTGATCGCGCCGGCAAACTGAGCTGCGCTTGCAGGACTATGGCGGCCCGTCTGGCGTTGCCAGGCGGGCCGCTCTGTGCACGGGTATTCGCTTCACACAAGGCAGGGTGACAGCCGCAAGCATGCGAGGCAGACTGTCAGCCATGAATTCCATCGGAGGTGCAAGATGAGCCTGATGTTCGAGCCGTTGCGCAAATATGCCACTTTTGCCGGGCGCGCGCGGCGCAAGGAATATTGGCTGTTCACGCTTTTCGTGTCGGCGGTCTCGCTGATCCTCTTCAGACTGAGCGCCCCCATCGGCAACTGGGCCGATCCGGCAACAGACCCGGAGTCGCTGTCATTCGGAAACGAAGCCATCGCTGCGGCACTCGGGTTGTTCCTGCTGCTCATGCTATTGCCCTCGCTTGCCGTCACCATCCGCCGCCTGCACGACAGCAACCGCTCCGGCTGGTGGTGGTTCATCGGGTTGCTGCCGGTGGCAGGCGGAATCATTTTGCTGATCTTCTATTTTATGGATGGTACTGCCGGACCAAACCGTTTCGGCGCGGATCCCAAGGGTCGCGGTGGAGACGATTCCGCCGATTGAAGGCGGGCCTTCAAAAAAAGCAGACGTGCCTGATTGTAAACAAGGCCCGGCAGGCTGATCGGGCGGATCTTTTCCCCATGCAAAATCAGCTGATAGCTGAATTTCCCGGTAGACTGGTGACGCAGGGGCGTTAGGATAAACAAGCACGGCTGTTTGTTTTTTGCCAGTCGGCAGTGGCATGAGAGGGCTGGCAATGGGGATGTTTGCACGACAGTGGGCAGAGGCTGGCCGATGACGGCTGCGAAGCCGCATGTGCGGCCCGATCCCAACGATCCCACCCGGCCGCGACGCGGCATGACCGATTGCGATCTGGCCGTGCGGCCAACTGTCTATCGCCCGGACCTGCTGGCCGGGCATACCATCGTCATCACCGGTGGCGGCAGCGGGATGGGCAAGGCTGCCGCAATACTGGCCGCCCGGCTGGGTGCCAATGTGGCGCTGTGCGGCCGTTCGCCAGACAAGCTGGATGCGGTTTCGGCGCTGATCGATGCAGCGACCGGAGCCCGCACCTTCACCCGTGCCTTGACCATCCGTGACCCGGCAGCGGTGGAGTGTTTTCTGGCAGATGTAACGGCGCATTTCGGGCGCATCGATACGGTGGTCAACAATGCCGGCGGGCAATTTCCGCAGGATGCCATCGATTTCAGCCGCAAGGGCTGGCTCGCGGTAATCGACACCAATCTGAACGGCACCTGGTGGATGATGCAGGAGGCGGCAAAGCTCTGGCGCGAACGCGAAGAGCCTGGAAATATCATCAACATCGTCGCCAATGTGGAGCGCGGCATGCCGCAGGCGGCGCACACCTGCGCGGCGCGCGCCGGCGTTATCTATTTGTCCAAGACGATGGCAACCGAATGGGCGCCGCATAAAATCCGGGTGAACTGTATCGGGCCGGGGGTGATCGAAACCGAGGGCTTCGGCGTATATCCGGAAGAGGCGCTCGCGCGCTTTCACCAGGCCAATCCGATGAAGATGCGCGGCGATGCCTGGGATGTGGCGGAAGCGATCGCCTATCTCGCCTCTCCGGCGGCACGGTTCGTGACTGGAGACCTGATGATCATCGATGGCGGACAGGCGCAATGGGGCGTGGTGTGGCCGGGCGGGATGCCGGAGTATTTCAACGAGGGTGGAGCAGCCTGATGGGCAATAGGATGGGACGCGTTGAGGGAAAAGTTGCGCTGGTCACGGGTGGCGGCTCCGGATTGGGCAAGGCCGATTGCGAACTGCTGGCCGCCGAGGGTGCCACGGTGATCGTGACCGATGTGAAGCTGGAACCGGCGCAAGCGGTGGCCGATGCCATTGGCGGAACCGCCATGGCGCTGGATGTGGCGTCGGAACAGGCCTGGATTGATGCCATCGCTGCCATCGAGGCTCGCTTCGGTCGGCTGGATATTTTGGTGAACAATGCAGGCGTCGTGATTGTCGCCGATTGCGAGCAGACCACGCTGGAGCAGTTCCGGTGGGTGAACGGCATCATGAGCGAGGGCGTTTTCCTCGGCTGCAAACATGCCATTCCCCTGATGGTCAAAAGCGGTGGCGGCTCGATCATCAATATGTCATCCACCGGCGCCCTGCTCGGCTATCCGGTGTTCTTCGCTTATTCGGCTGCCAAGGGCGCGGTGCGATCGATGACCAAGTCGATTGCCGTCATGTGCCAGGAAAAGGGCTACAAGATCCGCTGCAACTCGGTGCATCCCGGCGCCATCGAAACGCCCATGGTGCAGGATGCCAGCGGACGTCCCGGTGTGGAGCAGCCGGTTCCCGCCGGCGTGTTGCCGCCTGGGTCCAACGGTGCGCCAGCCGATGTGGCGGCGATGGTGCTGTATCTCGCCAGCGATGAATCGCGGTTTGTCACGGGCGCCGAGTTCGTCGTGGACAATGGGCTGACCATCCGGCCCTGATGACCACCGCCTCCGCTACAGGCAGGATTTGGCCCGCTTTTCCGTGAAATCGGGCCGGGCAGCGGCTGCGAATGCCTCTGCCAGATAGGCTTCGGCTTTTTTCCTCGTGCGCTCGTCCAGCTGCGGGATTTCGCCCGGCACGGCCAGGAGCCGGTCACGATGCTGTTGCAACGTGGCAACGCCGGCTGCCAGTTCGGCATTGTGGCGGCAGAAGCCCCGGTAGCGCCGGGTGCGAACCGTGCTGACCTGAACGCCGGCCGGCGGCAGCGCATAGGGCGCGTCAACCAGCCCGGAATAATCGAAATCATAGGGCACTGGGATCAGCCCGATGGTTTGCCCCTTGGCGGCAATCGGTCGGCTGTTGTGGCAGCAGTTGCTGCCAGCCGGCCCGGCGTTCATGCCCCAGTCCAGATTTCCGATCAGATATTGAAACAGCGCATAGCGCACTGCTGCCGCAGGCTCGAATTGCGAAGACGCAAGCCGCGCCTTCACTTCCAGTTCGTGCCTGTCGTTGCGGCGAGCCATGTCATCGGCATCCTCAATGAAGAAGCCATAGCGCGAAGCCATCGGCCGCCCCTTGTCATCGACATAGGTTATGGTTGCCAGCCGCGCCTTGAAACTGGCAGAGGTGAGCACATTGAACAGGCGATAGGCGGCATATTCCAGCAAGACATGCTGCTGAAAATCGGCCGAAGACTGGCAGTGGGTCACCAGCTTCAACCGCTTTTGCCCCTGAAACACCGAGTTTGCGCCCGGCTTGTCCGGAAAATGCACCCTGAGCGGCGGAAACTGGCAGATTTCACGCTTGCGCCGGGTAATCCCGCGCGCCGCCAGCGACACCGCCAGGGTTTCGGGGTTGGCCCCAACCGTCGACAGCGTGCCCGGCACGGATAGCTCGGGATCGGCCCGGCCTTGCAACAGCGCGCCGAAGGAGGCCTTCAAGCTAAGCTGCAGCATTTCGCTGCTGGCAAACAGCGGTTTGGCATCCTTGGCCGAAGCGGCCGTCGCCAGCACCAGGGCAAAGGCGGTCAACATCTTCCGCGCCAGCGAAGCCGTCACTTCGGCGACCGCTCGGCTGCAGAGGGCCTTGCCACCGCATGCGGGATCAACCGATCGCCGATGATCTCGAGGTAGCTGAGGCTGCCGCCATAGGCCGCCGATATCCCGGTATCGATACGCGCCAGCCGGTCTCCATACAGCAGCAGGATGCCGGACGGATTCGGCGTGTGGGCGATCACCATGCGGCGGGCACCCATGGCCTGCAACACGCCGGCCAGCGCATCCTCCTGCGACACGGCCGCGGTGTCTTTGGCGGCGGCAGGCTTGTCCTCCGGGTCTGCTATCCCCCCTCCGGATGCACTGCGCGCCAGCCCGCGATACCAGAGCGGGCCGAACGGGTCGTTGATGATGGATTCGGGCAGGGTTTCGCGTGCCGCCAGCGCCGCCGCCACTGCGTTGTTGATGGCGTCGAGAGAGCGGCCGACATAGGCCGCACTGATCCCGGCATGCACGAACAATGTGCCGTCGATCAGCGCAACCGCCGGATTGCCAATCACCCAGCGGCCGATAAAGCCGTCCGGGTGCCATGCCGCCTGGTGCTCCAGCATGCCGCGCGGGGTGGCGGCCAGCCACTTCTGGCGGATTTCCTCATCCTCCAGCAGCTTGTCACTGCCGCGATAATGCGCCTCGATACGTGCCTTGTTGGCCTTGTACACCTGATCACGGCGGCGATTGGAGTCGCGATCGGCAAAGGCGGCATATTCGCCCGGCGACACATAGCGGAGGTCGCCCGTCAGCATCATTGCCTCGTGATTGCCAACAAGCGCCACCACCCGCCCGCCGCCCGCCTGCGCTTCGCGTTGCAGGCGCATCAGATCGCGCACGATCTTCAACGTATCCGGCCCGCGATCCGGCACATCGCCGGTCTGCACCAGCACCGTGTCGCCGCCGATCCAGCGACCCTTCGCATCGATCAGCCGCGCGGCCTGCGCAATGGCGCGCCAGGCAGCAAAATCTCCATGCAGATCACCAACGG
>JAIMJL010000076.1 GCA_020693225.1 Sandarakinorhabdus sp.
CCTGCTGAAGATGCATGCCGATATGGCGACCGCGATGAAGCGGCTGAAGAAGATGGGCGGGCTGGGGGCGCTCGCCGGCATGTTTGGTGGTGGCGGCCAGATGCCGGGGATGCCCGAAGGGGCATTGCCGCCGGGCATGTCGATGCCGAAAGGGCTTCCCGGCTTGCCGGGTGGATTCAAGTTCAAACGATAGATTTCAGACGAAAGAAGAAGGAAGAGACATGGCACTTGCAATCAGACTGACGCGCGGTGGCGCGAAGAAGCGTCCGGTGTATCGCATCGTGGTGGCCGACAGCCGCGCGGCGCGCGACGGCCGCTTTATCGAGAAGCTGGGCACCTATAATCCGTTGTTTGCCAAGGATTCGCCCGACCGGGTGACGCTGGACAGCGAGCGGGCGGCTTACTGGCTTTCCGTTGGTGCGCAGCCGAGCGACCGGGTGGCACGGTTCCTGGATGCCGCCGGATTGATGAAGCGCACGGCGAGCGTGAACCTGAAGAAGGGCGAGCCGGGCGAAAAGGCCAAGGAACGCGCCGAATTGAAGGCTACCAAGGCGGCGGAAGCGGCCGAGGCGGAAGCGGAAGCCAAGGCGGCCGCTGCGGCTGCGGTTGCCGCGCCGGCGGTTGAGGAAGCGGCTGTGGAAGAGCCGGCTGCGGACGATGTGGCCGCTGAAGCCGCGCCGGCTGCGGAAAGCCTGGAAGCCGTGACCAGCGACGTGACTTCCGCCGAATCGGTGGAATCGGTGAGCGGCGATGCCGCTGTGGCTGACTCGGTTGAGACGGTGGACCAAACTGCCGGCCCAGACGCGGTCTGAGATGGCGGCGGGCGCTGCCGAGCGGCCGGTCACATTGGCCGCGATCGCCGGGGCGCACGGGATAGCGGGCGAGGTTCGGCTGAAGCTGTTTGCCGCTTCGGTTGACTCGCTGCGTCCGCACCGGAATTTTCTCGCCGGTGATCGGACGCTGGCCTTGGTCTCGGTGCGGGACGGCGGGCAGGGGCCGATTGCGCGCTTTGCCGAAGTGACGGATCGCAATGCCGCCGAGGCATTGCGGGGAACGCTGCTGGCCGTGCCGCGGGCGAGCCTGCCGGACTTGCCGGCGGGCGAATTCTATTGGCACGATCTGATCGGTTTGCCGGTGGAGGCGGACGGCAGCGTGGTGGGAACGGTGGTTTCGGTCGACAATTTCGGCGCTTCGGACATCATCGAAATCGAAAAAGCCGATGGCGGGCGGGTGATGGTCCCACTGGTTCCGGCGGCGGTGCTGGACGTGGGGGAGCGGGTGATCGTTGACGCGGCCTGGCTGCTGTAGTATATACATTTTGTATATACGGAGGGTATAATGACTGCGCAGCGCAGCACGAAAGTGTTCAAATCCGGCAACAGCAAGGCGGTTCGGCTGCCGGCGAACTATCCGCTGGAACTGGGGCAGGAGGTGATCGTGCGCGAGGAGCATGGTATCTATGTGATCGAGCCTGTGAGCAGGATCGATGATCTGGCTGCGGCGTTTGGCTCGATGCCTGGGCTGCAGTCCCTGACGCGGGAAGATCGCGAAATTGATGAGCGCGAACTGGATTGGGATTTGAAGCGCATTGAGCGTGACTGAGATTCGCTACCTGCTCGATTCCAACATCTGCATCTATTTTCTCAAGGGCACTCCTTTGAGACTAAGGGACCGGGTTCTTTTGGCCCGTCCTCACGTTGCCGTGCCGAGTATCAGCTATGCGGAGGTGCAACTGGGCCTTGCCAGAGGCGGGCTTGCGAATGTTGAGGGTGCTGCGATTTTCTTCCGGGGTTTGCCAATCATGCCGTTCGATCGCGCTGCTGCCGACAGCTATGCGCAATTGCCATTTCGGAGGGCGCGATTTGATCGGCTGATTGCGGCACAGGCCCTTGCGCTGAATGCTACGTTGGTAACGAACAATTTCGCAGATTTCTCCGACATTTCGGGCCTCAAACTTGAGAATTGGGTCGAATGACCTGGCGGGCGCAGGTGGTGACGCTTTATCCGGACATGTTTCCGGGGCCGCTGGGCTTGAGCCTGGCGGGGCGGGCATTGAGCGAGGGGGTTTGGTCGTTGCAGGCCTTGCAGCTGCGCGATTTCGCGACCGACCGGCACCGCAGTGTGGACGATACACCGGCGGGTGGTGGGCCGGGCATGGTGCTGCGGGTGGATGTGCTTGCCCGCGCGGTGGATGCGGCGCGGGCGGCGTCCCCCGATGCGCCGGTGCTGGCGTTGACGCCGCGCGGGCCGCGGCTTTCGCAGGCGCGGGTGCGGGCGCTGGCGACCGGACCGGGGGTCAGCTTGCTGTGCGGCCGGTTCGAGGGATTTGACGAGCGGATTTTCGCCGCGCGGGCTGTAGAGCCGGTTGCGGTTGGCGATTTCATCCTGTCGGGCGGCGAGGTTGGCGCGCTGGCGCTGCTGGATGCTTGCATTCGGCTGCTGCCCGGCGTAATGGGCGCCGCTTCGAGTGCGGATGAAGAGAGCTTCGAAAGCGGCCTTCTTGAACATCCGCATTATACCCGACCGGTGACATGGGAGGGGCATGCGATTCCGGCGGTGTTGCGATCCGGGGACCATGCGAAGGTTTCGGCGTGGCGAAAGCGGATGTCCGAAGCGGATACCAGGCTATGGCGGCCTGACTTGTGGGAGGCCTACTCTCACGGCAAGTCGCCCTCTGGCGCGCAACCTGACCAGCCCCGCCGGCTAACAGGCGAGGGTGAAGGAGAAGAAGAATGAATCTGTTGCAAACGATCGAGGCCGAACAGGTCGCGAAACTGCTGGAAAAGCGTGGCGTGCCGAATTTTCGCGCTGGCGATACCTTGCGTGTCGGCGTGAAGGTGAAGGAAGGCGAGCGCACCCGCGTGCAGAACTTCGAAGGCGTGTGCATTGCCCGGATGAACAAGGGCATGGGCTCCAACTTCACGGTGCGCAAGGTGAGCTTTGGCGAAGGCGTGGAGCGGGTGTTTCCGCTGTATTCGCCGATCATCGAATCGATCGAGGTTGTGCGCCGTGGTGTCGTGCGTCGTGCCAAGCTTTACTATCTGCGCGGCCGCTCCGGCAAATCGGCGCGGATCGTCGAGCGTCGCGAGCCGCGGGTGGTTGCCGCGCCGGCCGCGGACGCCTGATCCGGGACGGCTGCGGCGATGCGTCCGCAGCCGCAGTCCGGGGTGATCGATGGCGGCGCGCATCTTTATGCGTGCCGCGTCTATTTCGAGGACACCGACCTTTCGGGCGTGGTTTATCATGCCAACTATCTGCGCTTCATGGAGCGGGCGCGGTCTGATCTTCTGCGCGTGCTGGGGATCGATCAGCGCGCGGCCTTCGAGGCGGGGGAAGGCGTGTATGCGGTGGCGGACATCGCCATCCGCTATGCAGCGCCTGCGCGGCTGGACGATGATCTGGTGGTCGAAACAACATGCATTGCCGTTGGCGGCGCATCGGTCACCATGCGACAGCGATTGCTGCGCGGCGAGGTTCTGGTGGTGGACGCAACGGTGCGGGCCGGCTTTCTCACACCGGCGGGCCGCCCGCGTCGCCAGCCGGCGGCCTGGGTCGAGCAGTTTCGCGCCCTGCTTTCGGGTTGAGGCTTGCGCGTTCAGTCCCCATAAAGCTGTGAGGCGCTGCAACTGCGGCAGCCTTTGCGGAGTGATGTGTGGATCAGGTTCTGGTGAATTCGGCGCAGGCGATGTCGCCCTGGGCGCTTTTTCTGCAAGCGGATATCGTGGTGAAGGCAGTGATGGTGCTGCTGCTGCTGGCCAGCATCTGGTCGTGGGCAATCATCATCGAGCGGTCGCGCCGGCTGTCCCACCTGAACAAGCAGGTCGCGGCGTTCGAGGCGCGCTTCTGGAAGGCGGAATCGCTGGATGAACTGCGCACCGCCAAGGGCGCGCATCCGGCCGGCGATCTGTTCGTGGCCGGGATGGATGAGTGGCGTGCCTCGACCGAGGGGCGCGCAGGGGTGGATCGCGAAGGCGTGCGCTCGCGGCTGGCCAATGTGATGGCGGCCTCCATCGACCGGTCGGTGTCTGACCTTTCGGACAGGCTGAGCATTTTGGCGACCATCGGCTCTGTGTCGCCCTTCGTTGGCCTGTTCGGGACCGTGTGGGGGATCATGCGGGCGTTTGTGGCGATCGGCGAAAGCCAGAGCACCAGCCTGGCAGTGGTGGCCCCCGGCATTGCCGAGGCGCTGTTTGCCACCGCCATCGGGTTGTTTGCCGCCATTCCGGCGGTGATTGGCTATAACCGGCTGCTGCATGTGATCGGGCGGTTGGAAGATCGGCTGCAGAATTTCTCGTCGGCCTTTCACGCCATGATGTCGCGCGAACTGGATGGCAGCAAATGATGGGCGTGTCTGGTGGCCGGCGCGCGAAGCGGCGGGCGCCGATGGCGGAGATCAATGTCACGCCGATGGTGGATGTGATGCTGGTGTTGCTGATCATCTTCATGGTGGCGACGCCGCTGCTGGTGACCGGCGTGCCGGTGGACCTGCCCAAGACAAGCGCGAAATCGCTTGCGGCCGACAACCAGCCGATCTCGGTGACGATGGATGCAACAGGTGCGCGCTTCATCGACGAGGAGCAGCTGTCTGCGACGGCCTTTGCGGCACGGATGCAGGCGCTGCGGGATGCGCGCGGCGATGCGGCGCGGGTGG
Source organism: Sandarakinorhabdus sp. (assembly GCA_020693225.1). Taxonomy (GTDB): domain Bacteria; phylum Pseudomonadota; class Alphaproteobacteria; order Sphingomonadales; family Sphingomonadaceae; genus Sandaracinobacteroides. The sequence goes on from JAIMJL010000076.1 coordinate 4,652, forward strand.
TGATTCGCGCCGATGCCGCGCTGCCCTATGGTGCGGTTGCGGTGCTGCTGGCCGATGTGACGGGGGCCGGATTTACCAAGGTGGCGCTGGTGAACCAGCCCAAGCCCAAGCCCATCCCGAGGCCGGAGGCGTGAGCGAACGGGGAGCCCTGGCGGTTGCGGCGAGCCTGCACCTGCTGCTGCTGGGTGCGCTTTCCTTCAGCCTGGCGCAATCCTTGCCCGAGCGGCAGGCGGAGGTGGATTCGACGCCGATCGAATTTGTGGAGATCGGCGACGAGCCGACCGTGACCGAGCCACCCAAACCATCCATGCAGGCGGCGCCGCGCGATCCGGGCTTGCCGCCGCCGTCCGATTTTCTGGCGGAAGCGCCGCCGGAGGTGGACAAGCCTCTGCCGGCGCCAGTGGTGCGGGCGGATGACACCGCCGTGCAGGATGCGATTGCCGAAGAGGTTGTGGCGCCGCCGCCGCCCCGGCGGCAGCCGCGCGAGACGAAGCGGGACAGTTTTGATGCAGGAGCGATGGCCAGCCTGATCGACAAATCCCTGCCGGATGCGCCGGTGAAGCCGCGCGACACATCGGCCTTTGCCAAATCCATCGAGGCGGCCTTGCCCAAGGGGGCGAAAGTCAGCCCGCGCGCCATGGCGACGCTGGAGCAGGCGATCCGCTCGCAGATTGCCCCCTGCTGGAACCCGCCCATCGGCGGCGCCGATGTGCAGGCGATGACGGCGATTCTGCGCATCCGGCTGAACCGGGATGGAACCGTGGCCGTGGCTCCGGAGTTTGTCAGCCAGACCGGCGCGACGCCCGGCAACCAGGCTTATGCGCGGGCTTTTGTGGAGACGGCGCGACGCGCCGTGCTGCGCTGTGCGCCGCTGACCCTGCCCGACGACATGTTCAGCTATTGGCGTGAGTTTGAACTGAATTTCGATCCGAGGTTGATGACATGATCTGGCGAGTTTTTTGTGCCCTGCTGCTGGCGGCCCCTGCCGCCGCCACCTTGCGGGTGGATATCACGTCGGGCGTGGAAGCGCCGATGCCGATTGCTGTGCCGGCCTTTGCGACCGCAGCGGTGATGCCGACACCGGCGGGGACGACCGCCGACCTCGGTCGGCAGGTGGCCACCATCATATCCGGCAACCTGACCGGCACGGGGCTGTTTCGCGCGGTTGATCCGGCAGCATTCCCGGCGCCGGCAGTGGCGCAGGTAACAGCCCCGGCCTTTCTGGGCATGCGCACGGCGGCGGCGCAGGCGCTGGTGACCGGATCGGTGACCGCCAATGCCGACGGCACCTTGACCATCGGCTGCTATCTTTACGATGTGTTTTCCGAAGAGGAACTGGTGCGCCAGGGCTTTACCGTGACGCCGGCGGGCTGGCGGCGGGCGGCGCACAAATGCTCCGACCTCGTCTATTCGCGGCTGACCGGCGAGAGCGGCTATTTCGACAGCCGCATCGTCTATGTCGCGGAAAGTGGCCCGCGCACCAAGCGGGTGAAGCGGCTGGCGATCATGGACCAGGACGGGGCCAACCACCGCTTTCTGACCAGCGGGCAATCGCTGGTGCTGATGCCGCGCTTTTCGCCGGTGGACGAAACCATAACCTATATGAGCTTTGCCGGCGATCGGCCGCGGGTTTGGTTGTACAATATCGGCACCGGGCGGCAGGAGGCGGTGGGCAATTTCGATACGATGAGCTTTGCGGCGCGCTTCTCGCCGGACGGGCGGACATTGCTGTTCAGCGTGACCCGCAGCGGCAATGCCGACATCTTCGCCTATGATATTGCGTCGCGGCGCACCACGCGGCTGACCAACAGCAATGCGATCGACACTTCGCCGAGCTTTTCGCCGGATGGGCGGAAGATTGTGTTCGAGAGCGATCGCGGGGGCTCGCAGCAGCTGTATGTGATGAATGCCGATGGTTCGGGCGCGCAGCGGATCAGCTTTGGCAGCGGGCGCGCGGCCAGCCCGGTCTGGAGTCCGCGTGGCGACCTGATTGCCTTCACGCGGATGGACGGCGGCAAGTTCCGCATAGCGGTGGTTCGCCCGGATGGCAGCGGTGAGCGGCTGCTGACCGACAGCTGGCAGGATGAGGGGCCGAGCTGGTCGCCCAACGGGCGGGTCATCCTGTTCAGCCGGACGGAACGCGCCGGACGCTCGACATTGCGCTCGATCGATCTGACCGGCCGCAGCGACCGGCGGATTCCGACGCCGCTGGAGGCCAGCGATCCGGCCTGGGGGCCGTTGCTGCGGTAAATAGGGGGTTCATGGCGGTTGAGAAATTCAGACAATTGCTGCAAGGAGAGATCTATGTCGACCAAGACCCTTCCCATCCTGCTGATCGCCGGTGCGCTGGCGCTTTCGGCTTGCGCCCGCAACAAGGAAAGCCTGCCGCCACCGCCGCCGCAGGCTGCACCGGCGCTGCCGCCGGCGCCGATCGACCAGCCGGGCACCGTGCCACCGCAAGAACCGGTGCAAACCACGACGCTGCCGGGATCGCAGGCGGATTTCGTGCGGGCAGCGGGCAGCGACACGGTGCTGTTTGCCTTCGACAGCTATTCCATCGATGAAACGGCGCGGCAGATCCTGGGCGCGCAAGCCAGCTGGCTGGGGCAATATTCCAATGTCCGGGTGACGGTTGAAGGGCATACCGACGAACGCGGAACGCGCGAATATAATCTGGCGCTGGGGGAACGGCGGGCCAATGCGGCCAAGAACTTCCTGGCGGCGCAGGGCGTGGATGCCTCGCGCATTTCGGTGATCAGCTATGGCAAGGAACGGCCGGCAGCCGATGGCTCCAACGAGGACGCCTGGGCGCAGAACCGGCGCGCGGTGACCATATTGGTGTCGGGCGCGCGCTGATGTCGGTGAGGCCCTGGCGCGATATCAGCCGCCGCAAATCGCGGCAAATCATGGTGGGGCGCGTTCCTGTTGGCGGGGATGCGCCGATCGCCGTGCAGACGATGACCAACACGCCGACCGAGGATGCCGGCGCGACGATCGACCAGATTCGCGCGGCGGAAGAGGTGGGCGCCGATATCGTGCGGGTTTCCTGCCCCACGGAGGATGCGACGCGGGCGTTCCGGCTGATCGCCAAGGCCGCCAAGGTGCCCTTGGTTGCCGACATTCATTTTCACTATAAGCGGGCGCTGGAAGCTGCCGATGCGGGCGCGGCCTGCCTCAGGATCAATCCGGGCAATATCGGCAGCCGCGAACGGGTGCGCGAAGTGGTGCGCGCGGCCAAGGCCAACGGCTGTTCCATTCGCATCGGCGTGAATGCCGGGAGCCTGGAAAAGCATCTGCTGGAAAAATATGGCGAACCCTGCCCGGAAGCCCTGGTGGAATCCGCCTTCGAGCATGCGAAGATGCTGGAGGACGAGGATTTTCACGAATTCAAGATTTCGGTGAAGGCGTCTGACGTCTTCCTGGCGGTGGCTGCCTACACCGAGCTGGCGGCGCGCTCCGACTATCCGTTGCATCTGGGGATAACCGAGGCGGGCGGGCTGATAGGCGGGACGGTGAAATCGTCGATCGGGCTTGGCATGCTGCTGTGGAGCGGTATCGGCGATACCGTGCGCGTGTCGCTGTCGGCCGATCCGGTGGAGGAAGTGAAGGTTGGCTATCACATCCTGAAGTCGCTCGGCATCCGCGCGCGCGGCGTGCGGCTGGTATCCTGCCCGTCCTGCTCGCGGCAGGGCTTTGATGTCGTGAAAACGGTGGAGGCACTGGAAGCGCGGCTGGCGCATATTACGACGCCGATGTCGCTTTCCGTTCTGGGCTGCGTGGTGAACGGGCCGGGCGAGGCGCGCGAAACCGATATCGGGCTGACCGGCGGCGGCAACGGGCGGCACATGGTGTATCTCTCGGGCGTGACCGATCACCACGTGGCGGATGCGAATATCATCGATCATATCGTGAGCCTTGTTGAGGCGAAAGCCGCGGAGATTGATGCGTCCAATGAGGCCGCGGCGGTCGCACAGGCTGCCGAGTGACGCTGATTGTTCGGCCTGCCACGGCTGCTGACGTTCCGGACATTCTGCGGTTTGTGAAAGCTCTGGCGACCTTCGAGAAGGCACCGGAGGCGGTGATTGCGACACCGGCGCTGATGCATGAGGCGCTATTTGGCGCGCGTCCGGCAGCGGAGTGCCTGATGGCTGAAATGGGCGGCGAACCGGTTGGGTTCGCGCTGTTTTTCCACAATTTTTCGACCTGGACGGCGCGGCGCGGTATCTGGCTGGATGATCTCTGGGTGGAGCCCGCGGCACGAAAGGCCGGCGTTGCGACGGCGCTTCTGAAGGCGTTGGCCAGACTTGCGGTTGAGCGCGGTTGCCTGCGGTTCGAGTGGTGGGTGCTGGACTGGAACGAGCGGGCCAAGGATTTCTACGATCGTCTGGGCGCGGTCCCGATGGACGAATGGACCGTTAGGCGGCTGGAGGGCGATGCTCTGCTTTCGTTGGCGGCAGAATAGGGCGTGGCCTGGCTGTTTCTGGTGCTGGCCGGGATTTTTGAAGTTGCCTTCACGACCTGCCTGCGATTTGCCGACGGCTTCCGGCAACCCTGGTGGACAGCGGGGTTTCTCGTTTCGGCATCCTTCAGTTTTCTGCTGCTGGAACGGGCAGCGCGCGAGATTCCGCTGGGGACATCCTATGCGGTTTGGGTGGGGATTGGTGCTGCGGGGACGGCGCTGGTTGGCATCTTCTTCTTTTGTGAGCCGACCGATCTCGCCCGGATGGCGCTGCTTTCCTTGCTTGTCGCATCGATCATCGGGTTGAAGCTGGTCAGCTCGTCCTGATTGGCGCTTGCGGCCGCTGCGCCGCCGGAATGGGCTTTTGCGTGCGCGCGTTTTGGCTGCTAACCGCCGCGCCATGAACGAGAAGAAGACCAAGCCGGAAAAGCCGCAGGCAGTGCGCGGGATGCAGGATATGCTGGGCGAGACCGCCGAGCGGTTCGAGCATGTGACGACCAAGTTCCGCGATGTGGGGCGGCGCTTTGGCTTCAGGCCGGTGCAGGTGCCAGTGGTGGAATTCACCAAGGTTTTTGCGCGCACGTTGGGCGAGACGACCGACGTTGTTTCCAAGGAAATGTATTCGTTCGAGGATCGCGGCGGGGATTCGCTGACGCTGCGGCCGGAGTTCACGGCGGGCATCTGCCGCGCCTATGTGAGCGAAGGGTGGCAGCAGCATGGCGTGCTGAAGCTGATGACGCACGGGCCGCTGTTTCGCTACGAGCGGCCACAGAAGGGGCGGTATCGGCAGTTTCACCAGATCGACGCGGAGATCATCGGCGCTGCCGAGCCGCAGGCGGATGTGGAGCTGATGGCCTTTGCCGATATGCTGCTGAAGGAGCTGGGCATCGCCGATGGCGTGACCTTGCAGCTGAACACGCTGGGCGATGCCGCGACGCGCGACGCCTGGCGGGCCGGGCTGGTGGCGCATTTTGGCGCCCATGTGGATGCCCTGAGCGAGGACAGCCGGCGGCGGCTGGAAAGCAATCCGCTGCGGATCCTGGACAGCAAGGATGCGGGCGACCGGGCGCTGGTGGCGGATGCGCCGGGGATCGATGCGTTCATGTCGAGCGAGGCGGGGGCGTTTTTCGAGAAGGTGCAGCGTGGGCTGGAGGCAAACGGAGTGGCGTTTGCGCGCAATGCGCAGCTGGTGCGGGGGTTTGATTATTACCGCCACACGGCGTTCGAGTTTGTGACCGACCGGCTGGGGGCGCAGGGGACGGTGATTGGCGGCGGGCGTTATGACGGGCTGATCGAGACTATGGGAGGCACGGCGACGCCGGCGGTGGGCTGGGCTGGCGGGATCGAGCGGTTGATGATGCTGGTCGACGCGCCGGGGGCAGCAGGAGCCGCAGCCGGCGCCGAAGTGGCCATCGTTGCCGATGCGGCGGGTGTGGACGGCGAAGTCGGGCGGATTGCGTCGCTGCTTCGCCGGGCCGGTTTGCGGGTGGACAATGGCTATGGCGGAAATGCCAAGCGGCGGGTGGAAGTGGCCAAGCGGCGAGAGGTTGCGTGCGTGCTGTTTGTGGCGGCGGATGCTCCGCAGCTGAAAGTGAGTGCGGGAGCCGCGCCTCCGGCTGAAGTCCAGCGGATCGGTCGCCAGATTGCTGAGGTCCTCGGCGAGCCGGTGGTGGGTGTGGCGCAATGAGCCTGCTGGATGATGTTCGGCTGGCGCAGCTGGTGCGGCGGCATGAGGCGCTGTCTTCGGAAATGTCCAACCCCGCTCTGGATGCATCGCGCTTTGTTTCGCTGTCGAAGGACTATGCCGAGCTGACACCGGCAGCAGACGCGGCGCGCAAGCTGATGGCGGCGCGGGCGGAGATATCGGAGCTGGAGGCGCTGGTGGCCGACCCTGCCGCCGACGCGGACATGCGGGGGATGGCGGAGGAGGAATTGTTCGCCCTGAAAGACAGCATTCCGGCGGCCGAGCGGGCGCTGGCGTTGAAGCTGTTGCCGCGCGATGTGGCGGACGAGCGGTCGGCTATTCTGGAAATTCGGGCTGGCACGGGGGGCGATGAGGCGGCGCTTTTTGCCGGTGATCTGGCGCGGATGTATCAGCGTTATGCCGAAGGGCTGGGCTGGCGGGTTGAGATGATGAGCGCCAGCGCCGCCGAGTTGGGCGGCTTCCGCGAAGTGGTGATGAATGTGACTGGCGAGGGGGTTTTCGCGCGGTTGAAGTTCGAATCCGGCGTGCACCGGGTGCAGCGGGTGCCGGCGACCGAGGCACAGGGGCGGATTCACACCTCGGCTGCCACCGTTGCCGTGCTGCCGGAAGCGGAAGAGGTGGATGTGCAGATCGACGACAAGGATCTGCGGATCGATGTGTTCCGCTCGTCCGGGCCTGGCGGGCAATCGGTCAATACCACCGATAGCGCCGTGCGGATCACCCACTTGCCGAGCGGGCTTGTAGTGAGCCAGCAGGATGAGAAATCGCAGCACAAGAACAAGGCGAAGGCGATGAAGGTGCTACGGTCGCGGTTGTTTGATCTGGAGCGGGAAAAGCTTGATTCGGCGCGCTCGGCGGATCGGCGCGCGATGGTTGGCTCCGGCGATCGGTCCGAGCGGATCCGCACCTACAATTTCCCGCAGGGGCGGGTAACCGATCACCGCATCAACCTGACGCTGCATCGGCTGCCTGAGATATTGGAAGGCGGGCTGGACGAGCTGGTATCGGCGTTGATTTCCGAGGATGAGGCGGCGCGACTGGCATCGCTGGATGCCGACTGACGCGCGATCATTGCTCGCCAGGGCTGCGCATACGCTGGCAGGCGATACGCCGCGACTGGATGCGGAGCTTCTGCTGGCGCACGTGCTGGGGCTATCGCGGAGCGCATTGCTGGTGGGTAACCCGCCGGTCTCGCCGGAGCAGGCCGGACAGTTTGCGGACCTTGTGGACCGTCGCCGCCGGCATGAGCCGGTTGCCTATATCCTGGGTCGGCAGGAGTTCTGGTCGCTGGACCTGCAGGTGACACCCGACGTTCTGATCCCCCGGCCTGACAGCGAAACCTTGATCGAGGTGGCGGTCTCCCGGATGCGGCAAAGGCCGCCAAAGACCATCCTCGATCTGGGCACCGGGAGCGGCGCGCTGCTGCTGTCGGCGTTGATTGAGTGGCCGCAGGCGTTCGGGGTTGGGGTTGATCGGTCGGCGGCGGCGGTGGCGGTGGCGCGGGGCAATGCGCAGATGCTGGGCTTGGGGACTCGGGCAGCCTTTGTGGTGGGCGACTGGGCGGCGGCACTGGCAGGACGCTTTGATTTGCTGCTGTGCAATCCGCCCTATGTGGACGACGGGGCGGATCTGATGCCGGATGTGGCGGGTTTCGAGCCGGCGGCGGCGCTGTTTGGCGGGCCGGACGGGCTGGCGAACTACCGGCTTTTGCTGCCGGACGTGTCGCGCTTGCTGGCACCGGACGGGATGGCGCTGTTCGAGTTCGGGGCGGGGCAGGGCGATGCCCTGAAGGGGATGGGCGAAGCGGCCGGGTTTGCGGCCACGCTGCATCCTGATCTTGCCGGGCGCCCCCGGGCGCTGGCGCTCTGTTATGGGCTTGGCAACGGGCAGGCGAGCGGGTAGGGGTTGCGGTGCGGCATAGCCGGTCAAGACCAGACCCTTTCTGCGCATTCAATTCTTCGACATCGGCGGCCTCCTGAACCGGAATGCCATTCATGCCGAAATTGAGAGTGGCGAGGGCTTCGATACGGAACCTGTGTTCACATGGGTCCGGTGGTGGGAGCGTGGTGACGGTCGGCTTTGTTTTCCGGCTTCAATACGGCGCATGGATACATGCCCCCCCGGGTGGGCCATGTTCAAATGAAGCAGCCTGCGGGCTTTGACCCGCTGATCACATGTGTGAGGAACTTGGATTTTATGCAGAACAGGCAAAGCGGGCGCAGGCGTCGCGGCGGCAGCAGCGGTGGAAACAATCCGCGCCCGATGGGTATGTCGGGCGGTCAGGGCAGTGCCAATCGCATGGAAGTGCGTGTGCGCGGCAATGCCAACCAGCTGCTGGAGAAATACAAGGTGCTGGCGCGTGATGCGCACCAGGCGGGCGACCGGGTGGCGACCGAATATTATCTGCAGCACGCGGATCACTATTTTCGCGTGTTGAACGACGGCCGGATTCGGCAGGAAGAAATGCGCGCGCGGCGCGGGCCGTTCGATCAGCTGGAAGAGGATTATGAGGAAGACAGCGAAACGCCGGAGGCCGCGCAGGACGAGGACGGTGAGCGCGGAAACGAGCGGTTGGGGCAGGATCAGGATCGCAATCGGCGGCCGCGCGATGATCGGCGGCAGGACGGGCGACAATCGCGAGACAATGACCGGGCGGATCGGCAGCCTAGAGAC
>JAIMJL010000077.1 GCA_020693225.1 Sandarakinorhabdus sp.
CTTCGCGTTTCAGGCTGACTCCGGCTCGAATTGCAGGCGCGCCAGCCGGGCATAAAGGCCATCGCGCTCCACCAAATCGGCATGACGGCCGATCTCAACAATTTCGCCGGCATCCATCACGACAATCCGGTCCGCATCGCGCACGGTCGCCAATCGGTGCGCAATCACCAGCGAGGTGCGCCCCTGCATCAGATGCTCCAGCGCATCCTGCACCAGCCGCTCGCTTTCAGCATCCAGGGCCGAAGTCGCTTCGTCCAGCAGCAAAATCGGTGAATCCTTCAACACGGCGCGGGCAATCGCCAGTCGCTGCCGCTGCCCGCCGGAAAGGCGCGATCCGCTTTCGCCCATATCCGTATCCAGCCCTTGTGGCAGTGCGCGCAAAAAGTCCGCCGCATTGGCCGCTTCGGCTGCCGCCCACAGCTCGGCCTCGCTGGCGTCCGGACGGCCATAGAGAATGTTTGCCCGCGCCGAAGCGGCGAAGATCACCGCCTCCTGTGGCACCACAGCAATGCGCGCCCGCACCTCAGCCGGGTCTGCATCCCTCAGGTCTATGCCGTCCATGCGGATGCTGCCGCCGGACGGGTCGTAGAAGCGCTGCACCAGCTGGAACAGGGTCGATTTGCCGGCACCGGACGGCCCCACCACCGCGATGCGCTCCCCTGGCGCGATATCCAGGCTGAAGCCGTTCACGGCCGGAAGCTCCGGACGGCTGGCATAGCGAAAGCTGACCTGATCGAACTGCAACCGGCCCTGCGGTGGCATCGGCAGCGCGCTCGGCCTGGCCGGCGCGCGAATGTCCGGCTCCTCGGCCAACAGATCACGGATCCGCCCGGAGGCACCAGCGGCCCGCATGAAATCGCCATACACTTCCGTCAAGGCGCCAAAGGCGCCGGCTACGATGGCAGACGCCAGCACGAAGGCGGTGATGGTGCCGCCGGTCATCGTGCCGGCAATCACGTCGCGCGCGCCTTCCCAAAGCACCAGCGTGATGGCGCCGAAAATCAGCAGGATCACGAGGCCCGTCATGAGCGAGCGCACGGCAATCCGCCGTCGCGCCGTGAGAAAGGCGGCTTCCACCGCTTCGCCGAAGCGATCCTCCTCGCGCTGCTCGGCGCCAAAGGCCTGCACCACCTTGATGGCGCGCAGCACTTCCGAAACGATCGAGCCAACGTCGGCAATTCGATCCTGGCTGGCACGGCTCAAATTGCGCACCCGCCGCCCCATCAAAACGATCGGGATGATGACCACCGGGATAACCAGCAGCATCATGGCCGTGAGCTTGGGCGACAGGAAGAACAAATAGGCGATGCCACCCAGACCCATGAACAGGTTGCGCAGCGCAACCGATGCAGAGGTGGAGACGACCTGCTCGATCACGCCGGTGTCGGCGGTGAGCCGGGAGGCGATTTCCGACGGCCGGTTCAGCTCGAAAAAGCCCGGATCGAGCCGCAAAAGATGGGCCTGCACGGTGCGACGCAGATCGGCGACCACCCGTTCACCCAGCCACGACACGAAATAGAAGCGCACCGAAGTGGAAATGCCCAGCACGATGACGATGCCGATCAGGCCGAAGAAATAGGGCGCGATGTCGGCTCCCTCGCCGGCCCCGAAGCCCTTGTCCACCACCAGTTTCAACCCTTGCGGGATCGCCAGCGTTGCCGCCGCTGCGACCACAAGCGCCGCAAAGGCAGCCGCAAGCCGTGCCGGATAGGCTTTTGCGAACCCCCACAGCAGCGCCAGGTTGGAAAGCTTGCGCGAGGCTGTGGGCTCGGCGAGAGCGGTGGGGGGAGAAATATCGTTCACAGGCTCCATCTAGGCGTTGATGGCCTTCCGCTCAATGCGGCGACTTGCAACTGTGCGACGGCCGGGCCAGAAGTCGCCGGGACGGATGCTGGAGATGCCATGGGCGCAACCGAGATCATCGCGATGGCCGCCAGTTTCAGCCTGCTTGCCGGATGGCGCCTTTATGCCGCCGTGCTGGTAGCGGGCCTCGCAATGCAGTTCGGCGGAATTGCCCTGCCGGAGCAGCTGCAATCGCTGCAGGTTCTGAGCAGCCCGTGGATCATCGCAATCGCCGCTATCGGCACGATTGCCGAGTTTTTCGCCGACAAGATAGCTTGGCTCGACAGTGCATGGGATGGAGTTCACAGCCTGATGCGGCCGATCGGTGGTGCGGTGCTGGCGTTGGCAATCGTCGATCCCGGCCAGCCGGTGTGGCAGGTGGCGACGCTGCTGCTGGGTGGAGGCAGTGCCCTGCTTTCGCATGGTGCCAAGGCGACCGCACGCGCATCGGTCAACATGAGCCCGGAGCCGGTCAGCAATGTGGTGCTTTCGGGGGCGGAGGATGTGGCAACCACCGGTGCGTTCGTGCTGGCGCTTGCCAACCCCTTTGTGGCGCTTGCGCTGGTGGCCGTCATGCTGCTCCTGATGCTGGGAGTCGTCCTTGCCATGCGCCGCTTCGTGCAAGACATCGGCTCGCTGTTTCGCAAGGATGGCCTGCCCTGAAATGACCACCCTGTTCGATCAGCTTTTCGATGCGCACAGCATATCCGATCTGGGCAACGGCACGCACCTGCTGGCGATAGACCGGATCATGCTGCACGAGCGCACCGGGGCATCCGCGCTGAACAGCCTGGCCGCCACCGGCCGCGCCATCGTCCAGCGCAACCATGTATTCGCCGTGATGGATCATATCGTCGACACCTTCCCCGGTCGTGGTGATGCGACGTCCATGCCCGGTGGCACCGCCTTCATCACCGAAACGCGCGCCGCAGCAAAGGCCGCGGGCATCACGCTGCTGGATGTGAACGATCCGGATCAGGGTATCACCCATGTGGTCAGCCCCGAGCTTGCAATCGTTCTGCCGGGGCTGACGCTGGTCGCGCCCGACAGCCATACCTGCACGCAGGGGGCGGTCGGCGCACTGGCCTGGGGTATCGGCTCAAGCGAGGCCGAGCATGCGCTGGCGACCGGAACCCTCAGGGTGCAGCGGCCAAAGACCATGCGGATCACCATATCCGGCCGACTGGCCCCCGGGGTCACAGCCAAGGATCTCGCCTTGCACATTCTGGCTGCACATGGGGCGGCCGGCGGCGTGGGGCATGCGGTTGAATATGCCGGGGAGGCGGTTGCGGCGCTGGCGATGGAGGCGCGCTTTACCTTGTGCAATATGGCCACCGAATTCGGGGCATTCTGCGCGCTGATCGCGCCCGATGCGGTAACGTTCGACTGGCTGCGGGGACGGCGCTATGCCCCGGCGGACTGGGAAACTGCCGTGCGGGCCTGGCAGCCGCTTCGCAGCAAGGACAGTGCCCGCTTCGACCGCGAGATCGCCATCGATGGCAGCAGTGTGCAGCCGATGATCAGCTGGGGGACCAGCCCGGCCCAAAGCCTGCCGATCGATGGCGCGGTTCCAGTCGGCGAAGCCGGAGCCGCCGCCCGCGCCTATATGGGCTTGCTGCCCGGCCAGCCCTTGCTTAGCCTGCCGATCGATGCCGCGTTCATCGGCAGCTGCACCAACAGCCGCTTGCCCGACCTCGCGCGCGCGGCCGCTATCGTTAACGGCCGCAAGGTCGCATCAGGTGTGCGTGCCATCATCGTTCCGGGCAGCGGACGCGTGAAGCGTGAAGCCGAAGCACTGGGGCTTGACCGGCTGTTCACCGAAGCGGGCTTTGAATGGCGCGAATCCGGTTGCTCGATGTGTTTTTATGCGGGCGGGGAAAGCTTCGGCCCGCAACAACGGGTGGTGTCCAGCACCAACCGCAATTTCGAAAGCCGGCAGGGTCCCGGCACGCGCACCCATATCGCCAGCCCGGAGACGGTTGCCGCCAGCGCCATCGCAGGCCGCATAGCGGATGCCCGCAGCTTTTGCGCGGGCGCGCCGCTTGCTGATGTTGCGGGTCGCAGTGATGCCTGAACCGCTGCGCACCCTCACCGCCGTCGCGGCGCCCTTGCTGGAAGACAATATCGATACCGATATCATCATCCCGTCGCGCGAGATGCGCAGCACCGGCAAGACCGGCCTTGCCGCCGGCCTGTTTGCCAATCGCCGCTATCGGGATGCCGCCGCGCGAATCCCCAATCCCGATTTCGTGCTCAACCAGCCAGCCTTTGCCGACGCGCAGATTTTGCTGGCCGGGACCAATGTGGGTTGCGGATCAAGCCGGGAGCATGCCGCCTGGGCGCTCGCCGAATATGGCTTTCGCGCCGTTATCGCGCCCGGCTTCAATCCGATCTTTTTCGGCAATTGTGTGCGCAACGGGATTGCGCCGGTTGTTCTGCCGCGGGAGACCATTGCAGCCCTCACCAACCCGGTGACGGTCGATCTGGAGGCAATGCTGGTGAACGGCCATTCCTTCGCACTGCCCGATGAAGCGCGGCTGATGCTGCTGGAAGGCCTGGATCCGATCGCGCTGACACTGAAACATGCGGACGCCATTGCCCGATGGCAAAGCGCCGACAGGTTGGCGCGCCCCTGGGCGTGGCTTTGCGAGCGCGCAACTTCGCGCTAGCTTTGCCTCCGAGGGGTGATGACCGTCCGCAGTTTGCAACATTGTCTGGTCCATCATCGTCGATTGGGGCCGTGCCGTCCTGGCGCGCTGAGGCCGCTCTATCTTCTTGTTTTTCCGTATGGATTTTCGATTCTGGCGATTCCACCAGATCGGAGCATGCTCTAGCCGTCCTTCTTGCGCTGTGCCCGCTTGCCCTGCTGCGAAACACTGCCGACCTTGGCACCATGAACGCGGGTGGCGCGTTTGCGATTCTCAATCGCCGCCGCGCCCGTGCCGGCGGTGGCGCGGTTGGCAGGCCGGTGCGACCGTCCGCCGTGCTTAATCGCCAGCGCCCGCTGCTGGGACGCGACCATCTGGGTGCGGGAATCGAGCGCCTTTCTCCGGTCAATCTCCGAATTGGTGCGGCGAAGCGCGTGCGCAAACACCTGTTTGCGCCGCCGCGGCCGCTCTGCCGTGCCGGGGAAGCTGCCGCCGCGCGGCTCGGCCTTGCCGCGCGAAATCCTGGTCTTGTGCGCGGAAAGATCGCGCTCCTTGTTGCGCATCGCGCGCAACCGGCTGCGGGCAGCCTCCAGAGCTTGCACATCCAGCGCACCGATTTCCGGATGGTGGGTCGATTCCACGAGGGTGAATTCGTCGTGCGTCAACAGGCTGCGTTCGTCCTTGCGTGACAGGGCCATTCGGATCTCCAAAGCGATTGCTGGTCAATGATGCGCGCCTGTTGCCGCGATGACAAGATTTCAGGCGGCCTGCACCGCCTGCCACACCGCGAGCGCCTGGCGCGTGGCGGCCACATCATGCACCCGCACCCAGGCGGCACCCATCGTTGCGGCGTGCAAAGCCAACGCAAGGCTGCCGGGCAGGCGATCGGCAGCGGGTGCCGGCCCGGCAATGGCCGGGATCAGCGATTTGCGGCTGGCCCCCAGCAACAGCGGCACACCCAGCGAATGAAATGCATCCAGCCGGCGCAGGATAGCCAGATTGTGCTCCAGCCCCTTGCCAAAGCCGATTCCCGGATCCGCGATGATCCGCGCGCGGGCAATGCCTGCCGCCTCGCAGGCCGCAATTCTCGCCGCCAGTGCTGCCATCACCTCGGCCAGCGGATCGGCGTAGTGGGCCAGCTCCTGCATCGTTTGCGGCGTTCCGGGCATGTGCATCAGCACGATCCGCGCCTCGCTGGCGGCCGCCACGGCCAAACTTTCCGGATCGCCTGCCAGCGCGCTGACATCGTTCAGCATGGTGGCGCCGGCCGCCAGCGCACGACGCATCACCTCGGCCTTCATCGTATCGATGGAGACCGGAACGCCAGCGCGCACCAGGCCATCGACCACCGGGATGGTGCGTCGCAGCTCCTCCTGCAGCGGCACCGGCGCGGCCCCTGGCCGGGTGGATTCACCGCCCACATCGATGATGGCCGCTCCGGCCTCGTGCAGGGCAATCCCGGCGGCGATCGCCGCCTGTTCGTCTGCCAGCCGCCCACCATCGGAAAAACTGTCCGGGGTGACATTCAGGATGCCCATGATCTGCATGGGATCTGCCTAGCCCGGCGGTCAGGTGCTGCAAACAGGCTTGCTGAAGGTTAAGGAAGAGCGCAGCCGGTCGTTCTTCCTGCCATGCGCACCTTTCGGGACTTTGAAGTGGGAGACCGCGAGCGGCTGGGGCCGGCCCCTGTCAACCTCGCCGAAGCGGTCGCGTTTGCCCGGCGGTTCGATCCGCAGCCCTTTTTCCTGAGCGAGGAAGGTGTGAAAAACCATCCTTTCTTCGCACGCATGGCGGTTTCAGGCTGGTTCACCTGCGCCTTGATGATGCGATTGCTGGTGGATGAAATGCACGCCAATCCGGTGGCCTCTGTCGGCACACCGGGCATTGATCATATTCGCTGGCTGCACCCGGTCTATCCCGGCGACCTGTTGCGCCTGGAGACCGAAATCACCGGCAAGCGGCTGCTCGGCTCGCGGCCCGGCGTGGGCCTGGTGCACCGCCACATGCGAACCCACAACCAAGACGGACGCCTGGTCATGCGCTGCGAAAGCTGGGAGTTTCTGACACTGGAAACCCCAGCACCGGAGCGGCAACACAGCGCCTGACAGGCCGCACCCTCCGGAAACGCTCAGGCGCGGTCCAGCCGCCGCCCGATTCCGACCACCAGATACAGCAGCGGCACTGCCGCTGCCCAGATGATCGCCTTGGCCGTCAATTGCCCGCCGATCACCGGCAGCAGCGGGAACACGCCCAGAAATGCCACGGTGACGAAGATGAAGGTGTCCACCGTTTGCGCCACCAGCGCGGCAACCGTGGCGCGAAACCACAGCATGCCGCCGCCGGGTTGGCCGCGCATCCAGGTGAAGATGGTGACGTCCAGCGTCTGCGAAATGCCATAGGCGACCATGCCGGCCAGGATCAGCCGCATCGAAGATCCGAACACCGCCTCGGCCGTTGCCTGGCCTGTCCAGCCTTCCGCTGGCGGCAGCGCCAGCACCAGTTGCATCAGCCCCAGCGAGACAATGAGCGGCACGAAGCCCATGAACACCATGCGCTGCGCTACCGGCCGGCCATGCAGTTCCGCGGTGGCGTTTACGGTTACGATGGCGAGCAGAAAGCCGAACACGCCGCCGGGCACTGCGAGCGGGCCAATGCCGAGAATTGGCCCCAGCTTGATCAGCTTGAAACCCAGCACCCCGGCGATCACCAGCAGCCCGCCATAGAGAATCGCAAAGGCCTGAACCGATGGCGGATTTGCTGTCTTGCGGTCGTCGCTCAATGCACGGTCTCCGCTCCCCCTTCGGCGCGCATTCGGTCGCCAAGCCAATAAAAGCGGGCGATCAGCGCACTGCCCGACACGAAGCTGGCGATGGTCACCGCCCAGATGATGCCGTCCAGCCCGCCTTCGCGCCAGACCCCGAGCCATAGCGCAAGGGGCAGCATGATGCCGATATAGCTGATGAAGTGCATGGCGGTTGGCCACCAGATGTCGCCGCGCGCCCTCAGCGCATTGGCAGCCACCACCTGCGCACCGTCCATCATGAAGAACAGGCAGGAGAGCAGCAGCGCACTGCCCGCCATCTTCAGCAACTCCGGCTCGTTCGAATAGGCGCGAGCCACCAGCTCGGCATCGAGGAAGACCAGCACCGACAGGCCGGCCAGCAAGGCCATCGACACCCGCATGCCCATGCCGAAGGCGCGCTTCACGCCAGCGATGCTTTTGGCCCCAACCGAGCGCGCGACCAGCACGGCCGTTGCTGCGGCGATGCCCATCGGGAACATGAACATGATGGCCGCCACATTCATCACCACCGCCCAGGCGGCCACCACCATCACGCCAAGCTGTGCTGCCACGAAATTGATGCCGGAAAAGGCCCCGGCCTCGATCGCATAGGAAAGGCCCGATCCATAGCCGATCCGCCGCTGTTCCACCGCCAGCTCGGGCTCATCCGGCGTTTTTGCAAACACCCCCAGCGCCCGCGCGCGCGGCCAGCGCCAGATCCACCAGGCCAGCATCAGCATCAGCGCGATACGGGCAAACAGCGTGGTCCAGGCGGCCGCGACCGCGCCCGACACCGGAAAGGGCGAATGGCCCGGAACCAGCCAGAGAATGAAGGCGAGGTTGACCAGATTTGCCGCCCACATGGCAAACATCGGCACTTGCGGCTTGCCCTGCGCTTCCAGCCAGAACCACATCGCATCGGCCACGAGATAGGGCGTCATGCTGAGCGAAAATACGATCAGCACGGCGCTCGCCCCGGCTGCCACCTCTGGCGACAGCCCAAGGTTTTGCAAGGCCAGTGGGCCAAGAGCCACCAGCAGCGTTGTGGCAGCAACACCGAGAAGCAGCGCATAGACAATCCCGCGCCTTAGAACCGCGCCGGTCAGCTCGGGCCGCCCGGCACCGATGTGGCGCGCCGTCATCACCTGCACACCGAGCAGCAGGCCGATGCCGGCGACCAGCACCGTTACCGTCGGCGCCCAGCCGAGCGAATGCAGGCCAAGCTCCGTTGCCGAATATTGCCCGACCACAATGGCATCGGTGAGACCGATTGCCATCACGCCGAGGCGCGACATCACGATCGGCGAGGCCAGGCGAAACAGTTCGCCATAGCTGCCGTCGGGCGCGCCGGTCTGGAGGTCGGGGTTTGCGTTCACGCCGCTGCCGATAGCGGCCCTTCCCCGGTTGCGGAACCCCCACGCCCCCGCTAGTCAGGCGCGCCATTGCAAAGGACTGCCATGTCGACCGCCAACGTCTCTGCCGAACAGTTGAAGCTTTTCATCGAGCGGATCGAAACGCTTGAGGAGGAAAAGAAGGCCACCGCCGACGACATCAAGGATGTCTACTCCGAAGCCAAATCCAACGGCTATGATGTGAAGACGATGCGCGCCATCGTGCGGCTTCGGCGGCTGGACAAGAACGACCGTGCCGAACAGGAGGCGCTCTTGGAAACCTACAAGTCTGCGCTGGGGCTGGAAATCTGACATCCCACACAATCTGACACCCCGCACAATGGGCAGACTAGCCCCGCGGCGAAGCAGCCGGTAAACAGCTTCCCATGGTGGCATCTCTCAAGATCAACGGCGCGCTCCACACGGCAAGCGTGCCCGATGAAACCCTGCTGGTGGATTGGCTGCGCGACGATCTGGGCCTTACGGGCACCCACATCGGCTGCGACACCAGCCAGTGCGGTGCCTGCAATGTGCTGGTGAATGGCGCGTCTGCCAAGGCCTGCACGCTGCTGGTGGCAACGCTGGACGGTGCCGAGATCACCACGATCGAAGGGCTGGGCACGGCAGACGCCCTGCACCCGATGCAGAAGGCCTTTCGCACCCACCATGCGCTGCAATGCGGTTTCTGCACGCCGGGCATGGTGATCGCCGGCGTGGCCATTGCGCAAACCCATGGTGCGGATGTTTCGGTCGATACCATTCGCCACGAGCTCGAAGGCAATCTCTGCCGCTGCACCGGCTATCAGAACATCGTGGCGGCCATCGCAGCCGGCGCGAAAGACATGGCCGGCAGCGAAGGCGCGCGCATCGCAGGATCGGCGCAATGACGCCGTTCAGCCTGAAGCGCCCGACCAGCCTGTCCGAGGCAAGCAGCGCCTTCGCCGGCGACGCCGCCTGGCTCGCGGGCGGTCACACCCTCATCCCGGCCATGAAATCCCGCCTGCGCAGCGTGGAAACCCTGGTCGATCTTTCCGCTATTCCGGACCTCGACAGCATATCCCGGGACGATGACCGCCTTGTTGTCGGCGCCATGGCTAGGCATGCTGCTGTTGCTGCTTCCCCCTTGGTGAAGGCGGCGATCCCCGGTCTTGCCGGCCTTGCCTCGCTGATTGGCGACCCGCAGGTGCGCAACCGCGGCACTATCGGCGGCAGTATCGCGAACAACGATCCCGCGGCCGACTATCCGGCAGCCTTGCTTGCGCTGGATGCCATCGTTGCCACCACCCATGGCACGCACGCCGCCGAGGATTTCTTCCAGGGCATGTTCACAACCGCGCTCGATGAAGGCGAACTCATCACCTCGGTCAGCTTCCGGGTGCCGCGCGCCAGCACCTACGCGAAGCATCGCCACCCGGCGTCCCGCTATGCGCTGGCGGGCGTCTATGTGGCCCGCTTTGAGGATGGGGTGCGGGTGGCGGTGACCGGTGCCACCACCGCCGCCGCGCGCTGGCCGGCTGCAGAAGCCGTGCTGAACGCCGCTTTCGCCCCGGCCTCGGTTGGGATGCTCAGCTTCGAAAGCGAAAATCTGGCGACCGATATTCATGCCGGCGCTGACTTCCGGGCACATCTTGCTGGCGTGATGCTGCGCGAGGCAGTCACCAGCTTGCTCTGACGCCAGTAAGTTCGGGCACAGAGTGTGATACTTATTCCTTGCGCGCGATCGACAGCTTGTAGTATCGAACTTATCGAATGCAGCGGGCCTCGGAACTGCATTTGCCATGCAACAGAGGAGACAACGCGTGAAAATGATATCGTCTTTCGCCACTTCCATCATCCTTGCATCGACGATTGCAACGGCAGCACAGGCGACCGGTCCTGTCTATGCCACCTATGCCGGGTCTCAACTGGGCATAACCGATCGCGATACGGCTCTCGTGCAGCAGAATGCCTTTTCCACCGGCCTGGTTGCCAGTGGCATTACCGTGACGACCAGCAATCGAATCTACACCTCTGCCCAGAACAATCTGCTCGAATATTCGGTGGGCGGGGCGCTGGTGAACCAGATGACATTCCCGGATGCAGCAATCGACTACACCGCCATCGACACCGCAGGCGACCAGGTGTTCGCAACCTACAAGGGCTCGCAGCAGGGCGTCACGCTGCGTACGTCGGCGCTGGTCCAGACATCATCTTTCGGCACCGGGGTTGACGCCACGGGGATCGCCGTTGCGCCCGGCAATGCGATTTACATCACGGCTGCCAACAGCATCTATCATTATGACTTCAGCGGTGCGCTGCAGAACACAATGACCTTCCCCGATGACGGCATTCTCTACACCGACATCGACTTTGGGTATGGCATGCTGTTTGCATCTTATGCCGGCTCGCAGCTGGGGTTCACGGTTCGTGATCTCGCACTGAACCAGCTCGCCTTCTATGGTGTCGATTTCGCCATCAGCGGGCTCGCCGTGGGCAACAACAACAATCTTTTTCTCACCTCTGCCAACAATCTGTATGAATACAGCACCGCCGGTGTGCTGCTGAACAGCTTCACTTTCCCGGATGATGGAATCGATTACACCGCAATCGATGTTCGCGCGGTGCCCGAGCCTTCAAGCTGGGCGATGCTGATTGCCGGGTTCGGTCTGGTCGGCGGCGCGATCCGGCGCCGTGGCGCGCAGGCCACGGCCGTTCGCGCCTGAGGGCGGTCTCGATATACTCTGTCCCGGAGCTGCGTGCTCCGGGACAGATTGCTTTTGCAGGTGACCATCTTCCCTTTCGCAAATCAGCGCACTAAACCCTCGCCTTATGGCAGGACATTCCAAATTCAAGAACATCATGCACCGCAAGGGCGCGCAGGACGCCAAGCGGTCCCGCATGTTTTCCAAGCTCAGCCGCGAAATCACCGTGGCGGCGAAACTCGGCGCGGCGGACCCGGATTTCAATCCGCGGCTGCGCGCGGTGATCACCACGGCCAAAGCCGCCTCGATGCCGAAAGACAATATCGAGCGCGCGCTGAAGAAGGCCGAAGGTGGCGACGCCGACAATTATGAGGAAATCCGCTACGAAGGCTTTGGCCCCGGCGGCGTTTCCATCATCGTGGAGGCCTTGACCGACAATCGCAACCGCACTGCCACCGATGTTCGCACGGCCTTCGCCAAGAATGGCGGCAATGTGGGTGGTTCGGGCGCGGTTAGCCACGGCTTCAGCCGCCTTGGCCTGATTGCCTATCCCGCCAGCGCCGGCTCATCCGACGCCATTTTCGAAGCGGCGCTGGAGGCCGGCGCGGACGATGTTGAATCCACGGAGGAGGCGCACGAAATCTGGACCAGCGTGGAGCAGCTGCACGAAGTGTCGCGCGCGCTGGAAGCCAAGCTGGGGGCAGCCGAATCCGCCAAGCTGGCGTGGCGCCCGCATGACTGGGTGGAGGTGAATGCGGCCGACGCGGCGACCCTGCTGAAGATGATCGACGCGCTGGAAGATTCTGACGATGTCCAGCATGTGTGGGGCAATTACGATATCTCCGACGAGGTGGCGGCTTCGCTGTGACGAGGGGCTTGTGACGCTGATCCTCGGCCTTGATCCCGGCCTCGCCCGGACAGGCTGGGGCATCATCGCAGCCGATGGCAACCGGCTGACCCACATCGCCCACGGTGCGATCACCACCCGGCCCGCCGACTCGCTCGCGATGCGCCTGCAAGCGCTGCATGGCGGGCTTGCCCATTTGCTCGCCACCCACCGCCCCGAGGAGGCAGCGGTTGAGGAAGTGTTTGTCAACAAGAATGCCCAGTCGACCCTGAAGCTGGGGCAGGCGCGCGGCGTGGTGCTGCTGTCGGTTGCGCATTTGCCGGTGGCCGAACATGCCACGCGGCTGGTGAAAAAGGCGATTGTTGGCACCGGTGCGGCGGAAAAGGCGCAGATCATCGCCATGGTGCAGCGGCTGCTGCCGGGCTGTGGCCCCTTGGGCGAAGACGAGGCGGACGCGCTGGCGGTTGCGGTCGCGCATGCGCATCTGCGTACGGCGGTGCAAAGGACCGCTGCATGATTGCCAGCCTCACCGGCCTTGTCCAGTCCATCGGCGCGGACCATGTGGTGCTGGACGTACACGGCGTGGGCTATCTGGTGCATGTGTCTGCCCGCACTGCAGATCGCCTCCGGCCGCCGCCGGTCGAGCGAATCCAGCTTCCCCCGGTTGAACCGGTGTTCCTGTTCATTGAAACCCAGGTGCGGGAGGATTCGATCACCCTGCACGGATTTCTGACCACCCAGGAGCGGGACTGGTTCCGCCGCTTCACCGGCATCCAGGGCGTTGGTGCGAAAGTGGCTTTTTCCATACTTGGCACCATCGCGGTGGAAGACCTCGCCCGCACCATCACGCTGGAAGACAAGGCGATGATAGCGCGGGCCAACGGAGTGGGGCCGCGACTTGCGGCGCGCATCATCACCGAACTGAAGGGCAAGGACCTGCCCGGACCGGGATTGACCGGCGGCGCGGCGCTGGCACCGCACACCAGCGCCACCGTCGCCACCAGCTCGATGGACGCCGTCTCCGCCCTGCAAAACCTCGGCTTCCGCCCGCCCGAGGCGCTGCGCGCCGTGGC
>JAIMJL010000118.1 GCA_020693225.1 Sandarakinorhabdus sp.
CAGTGGCTGGCGTGGGCGTTGGCAACGGGGTGTCCAGCTATCTTGACCGCAAATCCGGAACCATCGCCACATTGAAGGCGCTGGGCGCGCCTTCGCGGCTCATCCTGCTGGCCTATCTTATGCTCATTTCCGGGGTCGCGCTGGCGGCGGCGCTGGCGGGATCGGTTATCGGCGCGCTGGTGCCGTGGATCGTGGTGCAGGTGGCGGGCGATGCCTTGCCGGTGCCGCCGGCGCTAGGTTTCCATCCGGCGCCCATGCTTGCGGCGATCGGTTTCGGCCTGCTGGTGGCGCTGGCCTTTGCCATTCCGCCGCTGGCCCGCGCCGGGGCGCTGCCGGCGCAACGGATCTTCCGGGGCGGCATCGAAAGCTGGCCCTGGCCATCGGCGAAGGCGCTTGGTGCATCACTGGGAGCGGGCCTGCTGGTCTGTGCGCTGGCGGTCTGGCAAGCCGGCGAGGCGCTATTTGCCATGGCGTTTCTGGCCGGCGCGGCGGTCCTGCTGGCGCTGCTAGTGGCGCTTGGCACCCTGATCCAGCGGGCAGCAGCGCGCGCACCGCGGCCGAAGCGCGTGTTGCCGCGCATGGCGCTGGCCAATTTGCACCGCCCGGGTGCGATGACGCGCCAGCTGGTCGTGGCGCTCGGGCTTGGGCTCTCGCTGTTTGCCTGCCTGGCCTTCATCGAAACCAGCTTCAACGCAGAATTGCAGAAAACCGTGCCCGACAAGGCACCGACCTTTTTCCTGCTCGATCTGCCGAAAGAGGATGAAGCCGCCTTTCGCGCCCTGCTGGCACCCGGCACCGAAGTGGCGATGGTGCCCAGCCTTCGCGGGCCGGTGACGGCGGTGAATGGCACACCGGTCAGCGAGCTAAAGGATGTGCCGGAACAAAGCTGGGTGCTGCGTGGCGACCGGGGCATCACCTGGGCCAGCGCATTTCCGGATGGCAACAGGCTGGTGGCCGGCACCTGGTGGGACGCCGACTATGATGGCCCGCCGTTGGTGTCGATGGATGCCGAACAGGCCGGCCTGCTGGGGCTGAAAGTGGGCGATACCATCACGGTTTCCGTGCTTGGCGTGGAGATCACTGCCACCATCGCGTCGTTGCGGGAAATCGATTGGGATTCGCTTGGCTTCAACTTCGTGCTGATCTTCGATCCGGCCAGCCTGCGCGACGCACCTTTCACCTGGATGGCAACGGTGTCGCCGCCAGAGGATGCGCGCGCAACCTTTACCGGCATGATTTCACGCGCCTTTCCAACGGTTTCCGTGGTGAAGGTGGATGATGTGATCGGCCAGGTGGGTACGCTTTTGACACAGCTTGGAACCGCGGTGCGCGCGGCGGCCAGCGTCGCGATCCTCGCCGGTATCGCGGTGCTGGTTGGTGCACTGGCAGCACAGGCGCGGGCTCGCATTTACGACGGTGTGATCATGAAGACGCTGGGCGCCACCCGCCGCCAGCTGCTGGGGGCGGCGGCGATGGAATATGCCAGCCTCGGTGCCATCGTAGCCGGTGTGGCCTTGCTGCTGGGCGGCTTCGCGGCGTGGCTGGTGGTCACACAAGTGTTCGACCTTGGCTGGAAGCCGGACTGGGTGGTCGCGCTGCTCACTGTTCTGGCTGGTGCAGCGGTTACCTTGTCGCTTGGGCTGATCGGCGCGTGGCAGGCGCTTGGCGAAAAGGTGGCGACAACGCTTCGCACCCAATAGGACTTGAAAGCCCACATTGTTGCAGGCGCGCAAAAATTCGCGCGTCGTCGCCTTGAAAATTGCGGCCGATCGGGCAATATCTGCTAGAACCAGATTGTCTGGTGGTATGGAGACGAGAATGGTTAATCAGGTGGATCCCAAGTACGGACGGCCCCCGCTGGGCTACGGACGTGCTGGCACCGATGCCGCAGTGTATGACGCAGGGCTGCGCGCCTACATGCTGTCAGTTTACAACTATATGTTGTCCGGAGTCCTGCTGACGGGCCTGGTTGCCCTTGGCATGGCCTACACGGGCGCGGTCAACGCGCTGTTCAATCCGGCGACCGGGTCGCCTTCCCTGCTCGGCTGGCTGGTGATGCTGGCGCCGCTGGGGATGGTGTTCTTCCTGTCGTTCCGTGTGAACAAGATGAGCGATAGTGCAGCGCAAGCCACCTTCTGGGCGTTTGCGGTGGTGATGGGCATGTCCATGTCCACCATCTT
>JAIMJL010000078.1 GCA_020693225.1 Sandarakinorhabdus sp.
CAATTTCCGCGAGGAGTGCGAAACCGATCTGTTCGGCGAACAGGCGGTGCTGTGCGGCGGCATTACCCACCTGATTCAGGCGGGGTTCGAGACACTGGTGGAAGCCGGCTATGCGCCGGAAATGGCCTATTTCGAATGTCTGCACGAAACCAAGCTGATCGTCGATCTGCTGTATGAAGGCGGCATCGCCAACATGCGCTATTCGATTTCCAACACCGCCGAATATGGCGACATCACCACCGGCCCGCGCATCATCACGGCGGAGACCAAGGCCGAGATGAAGCGCGTGCTGGCCGATATCCAGGGCGGGCGCTTCGTGAAGAACTTCATTCTGGACAACCGCGCCGGCCAGCCCGAGCTGAAAGCCAGCCGCAAGGCAGCAGCCGCGCATCCGATCGAGGAAGTGGGCGCGCGGCTCAGGGCGATGATGCCGTGGATTGCCAAGAACCAGCTGGTGGACAAATCCCGGAACTGACAAGCAAAAGGCCGGCCGGATTGCTCCGGCCGGCCTTGAGCAAGACTGATCCGGGTTAGATCTTGTCGCCCAGCGCGCCCTTGACGTCGCCCGTCTTCTTCTGGACTTCGCCCTTGGCTTCCTGAACCAGGCCCTCGGCCCGCAGCTTGTCGGAATCGACCAGCTTGCCGACGCCTTGCTTGATGTTGCCGACCACGTCGTTGGTCACGCCCTTGGTCTTGTCTACAAATTCGCCCATGGAATCTCTCCTTCGCGGTGCCGCTGGCACAATTGCGCGGCTCGAGGTTGAAACACCTGAAAGCGGCGCAGGTTCCCTCATCCCCAGAGGAAATGGCCGAAGCTGCGGCCAGGCAGAGCTGCGAAGGCACCGGCTGCAAGCAGGCCGAAATACATGTTGCGCATGTGCCGACGATGGTTGGCGATGTCGCCCTGCCGGGCGCGGTAGACGGCGACCGGAATGAAGAACAGCACGATCAGCGACAGGATGTGAATCGGGCTCCAGTTTGGTGCGTTGAGGCCGGTGATCCACAGGCTGGTGCCCGCTGTCAGCAACATCAAAAGGGCCCAGATGCGGCCTGCCGCACGGTGGAGGGCATCGCCTTTGCGGGCAAGCAGCACCCATGCCCCAAGCGGCACGGCAACAAGGGCGGGGATCATGTGGGCAAGAATGAGCGGGGACATATGCAGCCTTTCCGGTTTGTTTGGAAAGGTTTGCCAGCCCGCTTTCTGCGGGCAACCGTGTCTTCGTTACCGGGCAATTCGCTTCGGGAACCGCTGGCTTTGGGTGCGTTTTCCCGTTCGCGCTTCGTGAAATGGCAGACTATGCTTGCGCCATGATGCCATCAGCGCGCGACCTGGTGATTGAGTTGTCGATCATGCTGGCGATCGCGGTTGTGGTTGCCTTTCTTGGGCCGTTCGGAAGTTTTGCCATGGGCGGCATGGAAGTCCGGCTGCTCTATTGGGGGGCGATGGTGTTTGGCGGCTATGCCATTGTGCGGCCGCTGATGCTGCTGGCCCCCATTTTGGTGACGCATTTGCGGCTTCCGGAGTTCGCGGTGTGGCTTGGACTGCTGGTGGTGGCAGCGCTTCCGGTTACTTTGCTGGTCTGGTTTGGCGGCGGGTCTGCTGCCCTGCCCTCGCCGGCTGACTTCGTACGGCTGTATCCCAATGTGCTGTTGCTGGGGCTACTGGTGACGCTGGTGTTCTGGGTGCTGCGAAGGCCGGCGGCATCTCCCACTGCGGGGTTTGCGGACGGGCCAGCGGTGGCCGCTGGCCATGGCGAGCCGCGCTTGCAGTTGCGGCTGCCGCCAGCGCAATATGGCCCGGTGATCGCGCTGCAGATGGAGGATCACTATGTCCGGGTGCATACGGACAAGGGATCGACGCTGCTGCTTTTGCGGATGCGTGATGCGGTGGCGGAGATGGACCAGATGGAGGGGATGCAGGTGCATCGAAGCTGGTGGGTGTCGCGGTCTGCAGTGACCGGACATGCAAGCGACGGGCGCAATCTGAAACTGCTTTTGCACGGCGGGCTGGAGGCGCCGGTGGCGCGGGGAAGCGTGGAGGCCTTGCGGTCAGCGGGGTGGCTTTCCGCTGGCTGAAGCTGGCGCTCAGATGCGTTCGGACAGGCGGATGGCAGTGCGGCAACCGGCGCGGATCACTGCCTCCAGCAGGGGATAGCCCGGCGATTGCTCGGCGCCGTGGGCGATGGCGACGCGCTTGTGTTCGACCTCTTCGGCCTGGAAATCACTGATGAGCGCGGTCAGCTCCGGCTCAGCCTTGCCGAGCGCGTCGCGTTGCGCCTGATAGTGGCGATCGATTTCGGTTTCGACGGCGGCGGTGACTGCCATTGCGGTTTTCGGGCCGGCCAGCGCCGAGGCGACGCCCAGCGCATAGCCGGCGGCGTGCCACAGCGGCATCAGCAAGGTGGGGCGGACGCCGCGCTTGACGATGAGGGAATCGAAGCTGCGCAGATGGCGCTCTTCCTGGGTCGCCATGCGGGCCACTTCCGGCGAGATGTCGGCGCGATCGCCCATCACGGCGAGCTGCCCGGCATAGATGCGGGCGGCACCATATTCGCCGGCGTGGTTGACGCGGATCATCGCCTTGACGTCGGGGGCAGGGTCTCCGGCCAGTCTCATGTTCGCCTCCACAGCAGCCCGGCGGAGAGTGCCGCCAGCAACGATATCGCTGCATTCCATCCTGCCATGGATAGCCCGAAAAGCTGCCATGCGATAGCGTCGCAGCGCACCAGCGGCGCGTTCATCAGGCTGCCGAGAATATCGGCCTGGGACATCCCCGGCTTCAGGCCGCTGGAACAGGCAGGGCCATCCCACCAGCCCTGCTCCACCCCGGCATGGAACAGGCCGAGGCCGGCGGATACCAGCATCGCGGCGATTGCCAGCAGGGCGATCGCACGGCTTTTGCTGAAGAGGGCGAGCGCGGCAATGCCGAGGACGGCGAGGTGCGCATAGCGTTGCCAATAGCACATTTCGCAGGGTGGCAGGTGGCCGATATACTGGAAGCCGAGCGCGCCGAGCAGCAGCGAGCCGGATACCGCAAACAGCAGCAGCGGTGCCTGCCTTGCGCCGGGCACTTATTGCGCCGCGGCATCCGTTGGCGTGACTGCTGCCGTGACGGCTGCCGTGACCACAGGGGCCACCGGCTTTGGCGCCAGCCGCTCGATCAGGCGGACGGCATAGTCCAGTTGGAAGTCGGTGATGCCCTTTTTCTTCAGCTCGTCGGCGGTTAGCACAAAGCGCGGATTGGGCTTGCCATCGTCTTCGATCAGCCGGTCGTCGGCCTTTTTCTCGGCGATGAGGTGGTTGCGCAAATCCGCTTCGCGCAGGCGCGGGCGGTCCTGGCGGGTTGCGTCGCTCAACTGCGGCACGCTGATGTCCGGCTCGATGCCCTGTTCCTGCACCGAGCGGCCGGACGGCGTGTAGTAGCGCGCCGTGGTGAGCCGCAAGCCCGTTTCGGGCGACAGCGGGATGAGGGTCTGCACTGAGCCCTTGCCGAAGGTGCGCTGGCCAACGACCAGGGCGCGGCGTTGATCCTGCAGCGCGCCGGCGACGATTTCGGCAGCCGACGCCGAGCCCTCATCGACCAGCACGACAATGGGCTTGCCATTGGTGAGATCGGCTCCGCGCGCGAAATAGCGTTCGATATCGTCCTTGGTGCGGCCGCGCTGCGAGACGATTTCGCCCTGCTCCATGAAGGCGTCCGACACTTCGATGGCCTGATCGAGCAGGCCGCCGGGGTTGGAGCGCAGATCGATGACATAGCCGGCCAGATTGTCGCCCAGCTGCTTGTTCAGCGCGGTGACGCCGAGGCGGGTAGCCTCGCCGGTCTGGCGGTTAAAGCTGGAAATGCGGATGACGCCGACATTGCCCTTTGCTTCGAACTTCACCGGCTTGATGCGGATGATTTCGCGCACGAGAGTGTAGGTGAGCGGCTTCTGCTGGCCGGGGCGGACGACGGTGAGCTTGATGGGGGCACCGGGCTTGCCGCGCATCTTGTCCACGGCATCGTTCAGGCTGGAGCCGAAGATCAGCTCGTCGTCCAGATGGGTGATGAAATCGCCGGCCTTGATCCCGGCGCGGGCGGCGGGGGTATCATCGGTGGGGGCGATGACCTTCACCGCCCCGTCTTCCGAGGTGACGGTGAGGCCGAGGCCGCCGTAGGCGCCATCGGTTTGCGAGCGCATATTCTCGGTATCCCGGGCGTCGAGATAGCTGGAGTGCGGATCGAGGCTGGCGAGCATGCCGTTGATGGCCCCCTGGACTAGCGTCTTGTCGTCCACCTGCTCCACATAGGCTTCGCGGACCTTCAGGAACACATCCATCAACGTGTCCAGCTGGCGATAGGTTTCGTTCTCGCGCGCGGCGTTGACCGCCGACGGGACAATGAGCGCCACCATGGCACCGGCAGAGGCTGCGAGCAGGAGATTGACGGCGGGCTTCATGGGCTTGGCCTCACGGACGAAATGAGCAGGTTTTGTGACGATGAGTGTAGCAGGTTGAATGGGGCATGAAAGGGGGGTGATTCGGGTGCGACATCGGGCGGACCCCGTTCATATTTCACTTATTTCACGCTCGTGCAGGGGTGGTGTGCCTGATTTTTGGGCAAATGGCTCGATTTGCAATGGCTGGCACAGTTTCGGCCTGTAGGAAAGGGCGCACGCCGGAAGGGGCAGTGGGACGGGCAGTTTCGAGCTTCATTTCCATCTTGAGCCCATTTTGGGCGATCAGCGAGCGGATCGCCTGCACTATGCCGGCGGGAGGCCCCAGCTTTCGCTGGGGCGACGGTGAAATTGGGGGTTCTGGGATATTCTGGACCGGACAGAGGGGGGCATTTTGGGGCTATTCGCGGTGATAGGGGTGGCCTGCTAGGATGGTGTGGGCGCGATAGAGTTGTTCAGCGAGCATGGCTCTTGCCAGGAGATGCGGCCAGGTGGCGGGGCCGAAGCTCAGGGTTTGATCGGCGGATTCGCGGGTTTCGGGCAAATGGCCGTTGGCGGGGCCGAGCAGGAAGCGGGTTTCGCGCACGCCTTGCTCGCGCCAATGGTTCAGCAGGGTGGCGAGCGCCTGCGAGCTGAGCGGTTTGCCGCGTTCGTCCAGCGCGATGGTGCGGCTGTTGGCGGTTGCTTGCGGGATGGGCTGGTGGTCGGCCAGTTCGGTGACGTGGGTGGGCCAGGGGATGCGGGTGAGGTAGCGGCTGACCAGCTCGGATTCGGGGGAGCGGGCGGGGGATTTGCCATAAGCGATGATGTGCAGTTTCATGGGGTCGGGTGCGTTTTCGCTCGTGGAGTGGAGACACCCTCACCCGCCGCGCCGGGGCGCGAGTCGCCTCTCCCGCAGGCGGGAGAGGATATTATGGCGCGGCGTCAGGGGCGCGCAGGGGGGCGCCTTCGCTATCGAAATTCCACATTTTTTCCAGCGCGTAGAATTGCCGGACTTCCGGGCGGAAGAGGTGGACGATGACGTCGAACGCATCGATCAGCACCCAGTCGGCGGCGGCCTGGCCTTCGATTTTCACGCTGCGCTTCAACTCGGTTTTAACGCGGGTTTCGATGCGCTGGGCAAGAGCTGCGACCTGGCGGGTGCTGCGGCCGGACGCGATGACCATGTGATCGGCGATGGTGCTTTTGCCGGCGAGCGGGATGGATATCACCTCTTCGGCCTGGCCTTCGGCGAGTTCATCGAGGATGAGGGCGTGGAGCTTTGCCACGGAATCGAGGCTGCTTTCGGTTTCGGTCAAGCGGATGTGTCCTGATGGGTGGCCCAATCGGGCGTGCGGGCGCGGATGGCGGTGGCAGAGCGCGAATCATGGCCGAGGTTGACGACGACGATTGCAGGCAGCGGCCAACTCCTCCAGTTCGCGGGCGATTTGCGGCGGAAATGCCGCAGCCAGCCCATCGCCGGGGAAAACTGGCTGCGACCTGTATAGTCCGGACGCGCCAGCACCACAATCGGCACTTCGCGGGCAATGCCGCGCCAATCGGCCCAGCGGTGAAATTGCAGCAGATTGTCGGCGCCCATCAGCCATAGGAAGCGGACCTGCGGGAAGCGGGCTTTCAGCGCGGGGATCGTGTCTGCGGTGAGCTGGGTGCCGAGCTGCTGCTCGATGGCGGTGACGCGGATACGGGGGTGGTTTGCCACCGCCCGCGCGTAGGCGAGGCGGGCGGAAAGGCTTGCCATGCCGGCCGCGGGCTTCAACGGATTTTGCGGCGAGACCAGCCACCAGATCTCGTCCAGCTTGAGGCGTTGCAGCGCGGCCAGGCTCATGCGGCGGTGACCGCCGTGGGCGGGATTGAAGCTGCCGCCCAAAAGGCCGACCGAGTAGCCCTTTTTCATGCCCGACGACGCAGGCGAAGGGCGGGCTTCGGAAGGCGGATCATAGCATCACCAGCTGGTCGCGATGCACCACGGCGGCGCGCGGGGCATAGCCCAGGATGGCGGCAATCGCGTCGCTGCGCTTGCCGGCGATGCGGGCGAGATCGGCGCTATCGTAGCTGACCAGGCCGCGGGCGAGTGTTGCGCCATCGGGGGCGAGGATTTCCACTGCGTCACCGCGGCGGAAATCGCCTTCGCAGGCGGTGATGCCGGCGGCGAGCAGGCTGCGTTTGGCGGCAAGCGCGTTGGCTGCGCCGCCGTCGATGTGCAGCCGGCCGGCCACCAGCAGGCGGCCGGCGAGCCAGGCCTTGCGGGCGGTGAGCGCGTCGGGCGCGAGGAAGACGGTGCCGTGGCCGGTGCGGGCGAAGGCGGCCAGCGGGTGCAGCGGCTTGCCGGCGACGATCGCCAGCGGCACGCCGGCGGCGTGGGCGATGCGCGCGGCCTCCAGCTTGGCGACCATGCCGCCGCTGCCCATGCCCGATGCGGAATCGCGGGATGCCATGTGCGCGACTTCGGCGATGTCGGTGACGGTTTCGATGCGGGTGGCGTTGGCGTCGGCGTGCGGGTTGGCGGTGTAGAGGCCGTCTATGTCGGAGAGCAGGATGAGGGCGTTGGCCTGCGCGGCCTGCGCCACGCGGGCGGCCAGGCGATCATTGTCGCCGAAGCGGATTTCTTCCGTGGCGACGGAATCATTCTCGTTGAGGATGGGGATGGTGTTGAGCGCGAGCAGCCGCTCGATGGTGGCGGCGGCGTTCAAGTAGCGGCGGCGGTCTTCGAGATCGCCCAGCGTGACCAGCATCTGTGCGGCGGTGAGGCCGTGCTGGCCGAGTAGCTCGGCATAGAGGCTGGCGAGCAGGATCTGGCCAACGGCGGCGGCGGCCTGCGCATCCTCGAGGCTGGCGCGCCCACCCTTTGCCAGACCGAGGCGGCGGCTGCCGAGCGCGATGGCGCCGGACGAGACGAGGATGATCTGCTGCCCGGCGGCGCGGCGGGCAGCGATGTCTTGCACGAGGGTCGCGAGCCATTCCGCACGGATGCTGCCGTCTGGCTCGACGAGGAGCGAGGAGCCGACCTTGACGACGAGGCGGCGGTTGGCACGCGCCGCAAACGCTGCGGTGCGCGGGTTCAAAGGGGCGACCAGGCGGCGCCGGTCTCCAGATCATGGCCGGGGCGGATTCCGAGGCGGGAAAGGGAGAGGTCCAGCAGCTCCGGGAGGCCCTGCCCGGTCATTGCGGAGACGAGGAGCGGCTCGCGGCCGGTGTGACGGGCGATGGCGCGGCGGGCGTTGCTGAGCGACCGGCCGTCAGCCGCGTCCACCTTGGAAAGCACAACGATTTCGGGCTTTTCGGCAAGGCCGTTGCCATAGGCTTCCAGCTCTTCGCGCACCGTGTGATAGGCGCTGGTGGGGCTTTCGCCGCTGGCATCGACCAGGTGGAAGAGGACGCGGCAGCGTTCGATGTGGCCGAGAAAGCGGTCGCCGATGCCGACACCGTCTGCTGCGCCGGCAATCAGGCCGGGGATGTCGGCGAGGACGAATTCGCGATTCTTGTGTCGCACGACGCCGAGCTGCGGCTTCAGCGTGGTGAAGGCATAGGCGCCGACCTTGGCATCGGCGTTGGAAACGGCGTTCATCAGGCTGGACTTGCCGGCATTGGGGAGGCCGACGAGGCCGACATCGGCCAGCAGCTTCAGCCGCAGCCAGACCGCCATTTCGCGGCCGGGGAAGCCTTGCTGGAACTGGCGCGGGGCGCGGTTGGTGCTGGATTTATAGTGCGCATTGCCCTTGCCGCCATCGCCGCCGCGCAGGAAGACCATGCGGGTGCCCGGTTCGGTGATGTCGGCGATCAGCGTGCGGTCTTCATCATCGGCGAGGATCTGCGTGCCGATGGGGATGGGGATGACGAGGGTTTGGCCCTGCGCGCCGTTGCGGTTGCGGCCGCTGCCGTGGGCGCCGCGCTGCGCCTTGAAATGCTGGGTGTAGCGGAAATCGATCAGCGTGTTGAGGCCTTGGGTGGCCTGGAATACGATGTCGCCGCCCTTGCCGCCGTCGCCGCCATCGGGGCCGCCATATTCGACGAACTTCTCGCGCCGGAAGCTGACGCAGCCGTCCCCGCCCCAGCCGGAGCGCAAATGGACCTTGGCCTGATCGAGAAACATCATGGGGCTAGTATCTTAAATGAAAAAGGCCGGGACAAGCCCGGCCTTTTTGGATTGCAGGCGCGCCAACTGGCGCTGTGCCAAGATGCGGGCTTATTCGGCGGCTTCGGCCACCGGGTGAGCATCGATCGAGACATATTTGCGGCCGAGCTTGCCATCGTGGAACCGGACGATGCCGTGAGCGGTGGCGAACAGGGTGTGATCCACGCCAATGCCGACATTGGCACCGGGATAGAATTTCGTGCCGCGCTGGCGGACGAGGATGTTGCCGGAGAGGACGTCCTGCCCGCCGAAACGCTTGACGCCGAGGCGCTTGCCTGCCGAGTCGCGACCGTTGCGGGACGAGCCGCCTGCTTTCTTGTGTGCCATGAGGGTTGGTCCTAGTCAGTCTGTCGTTTGGATCAGGCGATTGCGACGATCTTCAGCACCGTCTGGTGCTGGCGATGGCCGTTCTTGCGACGATAATTGTGCCGGCGACGCTTCTTGAAGATGATGACCTTGTCACCCTTGTTGTGCGCGACGATTTCGGCGGTGACCTTGACGCCGGCACCCAGAGTGATGGCGCCATCGTTGGAGACCATCAGCACGTCATCGAGGGTGATGGTGCTGCCGGCATCGCCTTCCAGCTTTTCCACCGTGATCTGGTCATCGGTGCTGACCCGATATTGCTTGCCGCCCGTGCGAACCACCGCGAACATGTGTTTCTGTCCTCAAAAATAGTTTGGGCGGAACCCAAAGGCCGATATGCTTTTAGCGCGGAGCAGACGACGCCTGCCGCGAAGAGCGGGCGAACTAGGCGAAATGCGGGTCGCTTGTCAACTGCGAAGCGTCGCTTGTGCGGCTGTGCGCGGCGTGAAACAAGCGGCGCCGTGGTCAAGCTGATGGGGAGAATGGACGGATGAAGGCTCTTGTTCTGGCTTGTGTGGCGGCATTGGCTGCGCAGGCGATGCCTGTTGCGGCGCAGGTGACGGCGATCCGCACCGGGCGGCTGATTGCCAATCCGGTTGCGGGCAACGGGGTGCCGGCGCTGATCCTGGTGGAGGCCGGGCGGATCAAGGCGATCCTGCCGGGCGATGCCGCCGTGCCGGAGGGCGCGAAGCTGGTTGATCTGGGCAACGCCACCGTCCTTCCGGGAATGATCGACAGCCATGTGCATCTGACCGGCGATCCGGGC
The DNA here is from genome assembly GCA_020693225.1 of Sandarakinorhabdus sp. Taxonomy (GTDB): domain Bacteria; phylum Pseudomonadota; class Alphaproteobacteria; order Sphingomonadales; family Sphingomonadaceae; genus Sandaracinobacteroides. The sequence continues at coordinate 9,701 of JAIMJL010000078.1, forward strand.
GGAAGCTTCTGGCAGGAGGCGGTGGAAAGTGACGAGCATCAGGCGCTGGTGGGGGCGAAGAATGCGCGACTGACGGCGCAGGCCGGTTTTACCACCGTGCGCGACCTTGGCTCCGCAAAGCTGAGTGCCTTTGCCTTGCGCGACGCGATTCGCGAGGGGCTGGTGCCGGGGCCGCGAATCCTGGCCGCCGGGCCGGCGGTTTCGATCATCGGCGGGCATGGCGACACCAACGGCTTTCGCCCGGAGGTGGCGGACGTGCTGAGCCCGGGCAACACCTGCACCGGGCCGCTGGAATGTTCGGCACGGGTGCGCGAGGCCTCCAAGCGCGGCGCGGATGTGATCAAGATCACCGCCACCGGGGGCGTGCTGTCGCAGCAGGGGCGCGGGCTGGGGCAGCATTTCACCGATGCGGAGATGAAGGCGATCGTGGACACCGCCCGCTCGCTGGGGCTGAAGGTGGCGGCGCACGCGCACGGCAATATCGGCATTCGGGCGGCTTCCGCGGCCGGCGTCGATTCGGTGGAGCATGTGACCTTTCCGGATGCGGAAACGGTGCGGGTTCTGGCGGCGAACCGGACCTGGGTGGTGCCGACGCTGATGGCGATTTCCGGCGTGAATGCGCGGCTGGGCAAGGGGATCTATACGCCGACGGTGGAGAAGAAGGCGCGCGAGGCGGTTGCGGTGTGGGGCAAGGGCCTGTCCGCAGCGGTGAAGGCCGGGGTGCCAATTGCCTTTGGCACCGACAGCGGCGTGTTCGAACATGGGCGCAACGGCGAGGAGTTTGCGCTGATGGTGGAAAAGGGCGGGATGACACCGCGCGCGGCGCTGGTTTCGGCGACCGTGGGAGCCTCCGAACTGCTGGGCATAGCAGATGATGCTGGAACCATCGCAGTGGGGAAATCGGCGGATATCATTGCGGTAGAGGGTGATCCGCTGACCGATCCGCGGGCGCTGGAAAAAATGCGCTTTGTGATGGCGGCGGGGCGGACTATCCCGCTGGATTGAGAGAGGGCACTCACAGAGCCTGGAGGATAAACGAAATGCGGAAAACTTTGATGGCGGGCGTTGCGCTCGCGGCGACGCTGGCCTTTGCGCCGGCTTCTTATGCGCAAGCGGACAAGATCGTGGCCGGACAGATGGTGGAAACGCCGTCTGCCAAGCTGACGCAGCTATTCCTTGCCAGCGACGAAGCGAGCCTGAAGCGCAATCCGCTGTTTGCGATGTTCCGCGGTGACATGCGCTATGCCGACCAGTTCGGCGACTATATCACCGATGCCTATATGGCAGCCGAAAAGGCGGCGGCGGAAGCCGATCTGAAGGCTCTGGCGGCGATCGATCGCGCGGCGCTCACGCCGGATGAGCAGGTGAGCTATGATGTGTTCCAGTGGCAGCGCACGACGGATCTGAAAGGCTATGCGCCGGACATATTGGCAGCGACCGTGGGCCGGCCGATCGACCATTTCAACGGGTTGCACCAATTGGTGCCCGATCTGTTTTCCGGGCAATCGGTGGCGCAGTTTCGCACCCTGAAGGATTATGAGGACAATCTGAAGCGGCTGGACGGGTTCGTGATCACCATGGATCGGGCGCTGGGGCGGATGAAGGAAGGCGTGGCGGCCGGCGTGGTGCAGCCGAAGCTGGTGTCCGAGCGGGTGCTGGGGCAGCTGGACCGGGCGGTGGCGAGCGGCGTGGATGGCTCGCCGCTGATGATGCCGCTGAAGACGTTTCCGGACGGGATTTCAGCGGCGGATCAGGCGCGGCTGACGGCGGCCTACACCGCGATGATGCGCGACAAGGTGATGCCGAGCTACACGCGGATGCGCGACTATGTGCGTGACACCTATCTGCCGGCCTCGCGCGGCAGCGACAAGCCGGGGCTGGTTTCGATGCCGGGCGGGCCTGCGCTGTACAAGCATCTGGTGGCGACCCAGACCACGACCAGCATGACGCCGGACCAAATCCACGCGCTGGGGCTTTCGGAAGTGGCGCGCATCCACGGCGAGATGGACGCGATCATCAAGAAGGTTGGCTTTAAAGGCGACCGGCAGGCCTTCTTCGAGCATATCCGCACCGATCCGAAGTTCAAGCTGGCGACCCGCGAGGCGATGACCCAGGGCTATTACGACATCGGCAAGCGGGTGGATGCGAACATCGGCAAGATCTTCTCGACCCTGCCGAAAACCAAGCTGGAAATCCGGCCTTATCCGGAGTTTCTGGAAAAGGATTCGGCGGGCGGATCCTATATGCCGGGCACGCCGGATGGCTCGCGGCCGGGCATCTTCTATTTCAACGCCTATGACCTGCCCTCGCGCACCACGCCGGGGATGGAGACGCTGTATCTGCACGAAGGCGCGCCGGGGCACCATTTCCAGATCGCGCTGGCCAACGAGAATGCCAAGTTGCCGAGCTTTCAGCGGTTTGGCGGTAACACCGCCTATGTGGAAGGCTGGGCGCTCTATGCCGAGAGCCTGGGGCCGGACATCGGCATGCTGACCGATCCCTATCAATATTTCGGGCGGCTGGACGATGAAATCCTGCGGGCGATGCGGCTTGTGGTGGACACCGGGCTGCACCACAAGGGCTGGAGCCGCGCGCAGGCGATCAAATATATGCTCGACAACAGCTCCATGGGCGAGACGGACGCGACCAACGAAGTGGACCGCTATGTTGCCATGCCGGCGCAGGCGCTGGCCTATAAAGTGGGGCAGATCCGCATCCGCGAGGCGCGCACGCGCGCGGAAAA
>JAIMJL010000002.1:0-25473 GCA_020693225.1 Sandarakinorhabdus sp.
CAAGATGGCCAGTGGGTCCATGCCGACCGCCAGACCGCGGGCCGGGGACGCATGGGCCGCCCTTGGGATGCCCCGGCAGGCAATCTGGCGGCCAGCGTCTGGGTTGTGCCACGCTCCGGCGAAGGGCCGCCCGCCGAGCTCAGCTTCGTGGCGGCGCTTGCCCTGCACGACGCCTGTGCGGCGCATGTCCGGCCCGGTCGCCTCATGCTGAAATGGCCCAATGATCTGCTGCTGGATGGCGGCAAGCTGTCCGGCATCCTGCTGGAGCGCGAAGGCCAGGGCGTCATCATCGGCATCGGCGTCAATCTGGCGCACGCACCGGCTATTCCGGGCCGTAGCACCTCTGCCTTGCCGGCGCCTGCTCCGGCTCCTGCTGTGTTTCTGTGTCAGCTGGCCGCTGCGTTCGCCGCCCGCCGGTCGCAATGGGCCGGGCAGGGATTTGCCACCATCCGCGCCGACTGGCTGGCCCGCAGCCATCCGATCGGCGCGCCGCTGCGGCTCACCGCCGGCGAGCAGTTGCAGGGCCGTTTCGCCGGGCTGGGTGACGATGGCGCGCTGCGGCTGGAGGTTGCCGGGGTGGTTCATCTGGTTCATGCCGGGGATGTGATGCTGGGAGAAACACATGCTGCTGGCGATTGATGTGGGCAACACCAACATCGTCTTCGCGCTGTGCGAGGATGATGCGATCCGCTGGAAATGGCGCATTTCCACCGATGGCCAGCGCACCGCCGATGAATATGGCGTCTGGCTGCACCAGCTGATGGAAATCGCCGGGGCCGAACGAGCCGCCGTCACTGCGGCGATCATCGCGTCGGTCGTGCCGCAGACCCTGTTCAACCTGGTGGGCCTCTGCCGGCATTATTTCGATGTCGAGCCGCAGATCGTCAATGCGCCCGGAATCGATCCCGGAATGCGCATCGCCCTGCCCAATCCGGCGGAAGTGGGCGCCGATCGCATCGTCAACGCGGTGGCCGCCCATGCCGCCTTTCCCGGTGCGCTCATCATCGTCGATTTCGGTACCGCCACCACCTTCGATGTCGTCTCCGCAGATGGCATCTATCAGGGCGGCGCGATTGCGCCTGGCATCAATCTTTCGATGGATGCCCTGTATCGTGCTGCGGCCCGCTTGCCGCGCATTGCCGTGGAGCCGCCGCCCGGCGATGCCGGGGCCATTGGCAAGGGCACGGTGCATGCGATGCAGTCCGGCGTGTTCTGGGGCTATGTCGGCCTGATCGAGGGCCTGGTGGCCCGCATCACCGCGGAGATCGGTGCGCCGGTCACCGTTATTGCCACCGGCGGCCTCGCCCCATTGTTCAGCCGCCACACACAGGCTATCGACCATGTCGATGGCGACCTGACGATCAGGGGCCTGGTGCGCATCCACGCGCGGAACAGCTAGCATAACGGATTTTTCACCGATGACTCCGGGCGACGAACTTCTATTCCTGCCATTGGGCGGCTCCGGCGAGATCGGCATGAACGTCAATCTCTATGGCTGCCGCGGCAAATGGATCATGTGCGATCTCGGCATGACCTTCGCGGATCCCAGCCTGCCCGGTGTGGAACTGGTGCTGCCGGATCTCGCCTTCATCGAAGAACGCCGGCAAGACCTGCTCGGCATCGTGCTCACCCACGGCCACGAAGACCATATCGGTGCGGTCCCCTATCTTGCGGCCGAGCTTGGCGTGCCGCTCTATGCCACCCCCTTCACCGCCGGGCTGGTCCGCCGCAAGCTGGAGGAGGAAGGCATCGCCAAGGAGGTGAAGCTCAACATTGTGCCGCTGGGGGGTGATGTCGAGCTGGGGCCGTTCCGCTGCCGCTATGTCGCGCTGGCGCACTCGATCCCCGAAGGCAATGCGCTGGTGATCGATACCCCCTTTGGCCGCCTGTTCCACACCGGCGACTGGAAGCTGGACGACAAGCCGCTGCTCGGTGATCCGGCCAGCGCTGCCGAACTCACGGCGATCGGCGCCAATGATGGCAAGGGCACGCTTGCCCTCATCGGTGATTCCACCAACGTGTTCAACGCCGAGCCATCGGGCAGCGAAAGCGATGTGTTCGACGGGCTGATGGGTGTCGTCAAAGCAAGGAAGCAGGGGCGGGTGGTCGTCACCACCTTCGCCTCCAACGCCACCCGGCTGCACACGCTGGGCGAGGTTGCCAAGGCCACCGGGCGCAAGCTGGTGGTTGTCGGCCGCTCGCTGGAGCGCATCATCGCGGTTGCCCAGGCCAATGGCTATCTGAAGGATTTCCCCCCCACCATCAGCTGGGACGCTGCCGCCAGGGCGCGGCCGGAAACCTTGCTGATCATCTCCACCGGCACACAGGGCGAGCCGCAGGCGGCGCTCGCCCGCATTGCCGATGGCACCCATCCGCAGATCCGGCTCGATGCCGGTGATCTGGTGGTCTATTCGTCGAAACAGATTCCCGGCAACGAAGTGGCCATTGGCCGGGTGCAGAATGCGCTGGCCGCCAAGGGCGTCGAAATCATCGGCGATCGGCAGGCGCATGTGCATGTGTCCGGCCATCCCGGTCGCCCGGAGCTGGAAGCCATGTATGGCTGGATCAAGCCGGAAATCTCCATCCCCGTGCATGGCGAGCGGCGGCACATGGAAGAGCATGCCAGGCTTGCCAAACGCTGGGGCGTGCCGCGCGCCATCGTGCCGATGAACGGCCATTGCATCCGCATTGCCCCCGATGGCCCGAAGCTGTTGAGCCACGAACATGCCGGCCGGCTGGTGCTGGACGGCGATGTGATCCTCCCGGCGGACGGCGCCACCCTGAATGCCCGCCGCAAGATCGGCCACTCCGGCTATATGCTGGTCACGCTGGTGGTGGATGCAAAGGGCGCGCTCGCTGCCGATCCCGCCGTGGTCGCCAAGGGCATACCGGTCGAGGAAGACGAAGCCAGCTTCCTTGCCGAATGTTCCGATGCCGCCGCCGCCGTCACGCAGAAATACGGCATCAAGGACCAGCGCCGGCTGGAGGATGAAGTGAAGGTCGCGGTTCGCCGGGTGTCCCGGCAATGGACCGGCAAGAAGCCGCCAACCGACGTGCAGATCATCCGGATCTAGCCCGATGGCCTGGTATTCGGCGCTCGCGCTCTATCTGCTGTTCTGGATATTCACCTTCTTCCTCGTGCTGCCCTATGGTGTGCGCACCAGCGAGGAAGAAGGCGAGGCGATGATCCCCGGCCAGGCCCCCAGCGCCCCGCATCGTGTCAGCATCCCGCGCAAGATGCTGTGGACAACGCTGATTTCCGCCGCCGTGTTCGGCCTTTTCATGCTCAACTGGCAAATGGGCTGGCTGACCCGCGATAGCATCTTCGCGCTGTTCCCCTGAGGCGGTTATCCCCAAATCACCCACAGCGAAGTTTCCGCATCCCCCTTTCCCATCCTGCCCTGTGGGCGCATGAAGGTCGGCCATGGCCAGTGCATCGCAACTCTCGCTCGTCGCCTCCGGCGGCCCCGCCGCCCCGGCGCTGCCTTTCAACATCGAGGCGGAAAAGGCGCTGCTCGGAGCCCTGCTCATTGAAAACCGCCTGCTGGAGGATGTTACCCTCAAGCTGGACGAGGTGCATTTCTACGAGCCGCTGCACGGTCGGATATACAGCCAGATCAAGCGGCTGATCGATCTCAACATGCTGGCCAATCCGGTCACGCTGCGGCCGCTGTTCGAGGCCGATCCGGCGCTCGGCGAAGTGGGCGGCCCGGCCTATCTGCTGCGGCTGACGGAAGACCCGGGTGTGCTGCTGGCGGCCCGCGACTGCGCCCGGCAGATCTATGATCTCGCGCTGCTCAGGGCCCTCGTCCGGGTCGGCACCGATCTTGTTTCCAGTGCCACCAACACTTCGGAAGAAGTGGCCCCGCTGAAGCAGATCGAAGCGGCGGAAGAGGCGCTGTATCAGGTCGCCGAAACCGGCGATGTGTCGGGTGCCACCCAGCCTTTTGCCGCCGCCGCCGCCAAGGCGGTCGACATGGCCGCCCGGGCGATGAAATCCGGCGGCCATCTCTCCGGCCTCACAACCGGCCTCACCGGCCTGAACGGCAAGATCGGCGGTCTGCACAACAGCGATCTGGTGATCATCGCCGGCCGCCCGGCAATGGGCAAAACCGCGCTTGCCACCAACATCGCCTTTTCCACCGCGCTGCGCTTTGTGCAGGATTTCCGCGACGGGGTATCGCCCTCCAGCGGCGCGCCGGTTGCCTTCTTCAGCCTGGAAATGTCGGCCGATCAGCTGGCCAACCGCATCCTAGCCGAGCAATCCGGAATCAACAGCGAAAACCTGCGCATGGGCAAGATCACCCAGGCCGATTTCAACGATCTGGCCCGGGCGGCGGAAAATCTGCACGATCTGCCGCTGCTGATCGATGATACGCCGGCGCTTTCCATTGCCGCGCTGCGCACCCGGGCGCGCCGTCTGAAGCGGCAGAAGAAGATCGGCCTGATCGTGGTCGATTATCTGCAATTGCTGCAGGGCACGGCGCGCAACGCATCGGAAAACCGGGTCAATGAAATCAGCGAAATCACCCGCGGTCTCAAGACATTGGCGAAAGAGCTGAACCTCCCCGTCATCGCGCTGTCGCAGCTCAGCCGGCAGGTGGAAAACCGCGAGGACAAGCGGCCGCAGCTCTCCGATCTGCGCGAATCCGGCACCATCGAGCAAGACGCCGATATCGTGCTGTTCGTATTCCGCGAGGAATATTATCACGAAACGAAAAAGCCCGAAGACGGCTCGGAGAAATTCCAGGCTTGGCTGGAAAAGGCCGATCGCATCCGCGGTCGCGCCGAAGTGATTGTCTCCAAGCAACGGCATGGCGCAACCGGCATCGTGCCGCTGATGTTTGCCAAGGAATTCACCCGCTTTTCGGATCCGGCCGAAGGCGACTGGAGCGGCGACTACAGCTGAGCGAAGGTCGGCGGCATCGAATTCAAGATACCAATCTGCAACCGCTGCGCTTAAGAGCGCTTCATGCCAGCCGCCCGTGCCGCAATCGATCCCATCCCGCTCAGCCTGGTCGAAACCGATCTGGCCGAAGCCGCCCGCCGCTTTGGTGACAGCTTCCGCCGCACCGGCTTTGCCGTTGTGGCGGAGCACGGCATTGACGATGCCGTGATTGCGCAGTCGCTTGCCACCTTGCAGGCCTTCTTTGCCCTGCCCGACGCGGAAAAGCGCAAGAGCCTGGTGCCAGCCGGTGGTGGGCAGCGCGGCTACACGCCGTTTGGAATCGAAACCGCCAAGGGTGCAACAGCATCCGATCTGAAGGAATTCTGGCACGTCGCCCGCGATCTGCCGCCGGGGCATCCCTATGCTGCCCTGATGCCGCCCAACATCTGGCCGGCCGCCATTGCGGATTTTCAACCGGCGCAACAGGCGCTGTTCCAGGCGCTGGACCGGGCCGGCGGGCGCATCCTGCGGGCCATTGCCGTGCATCTCGGGCTGGACGCCGATTTCTTCGTCGATCCGGTTCGCGACGGCAACAGCATCCTGCGGCTGCTGCATTATCCACCGGTTCCGCCCGAAGCCGGCGGCATCCGCGCCGGCGCGCACGAGGACATCAATGTCATCACCTTGCTTCTGGGGGCCGATGAAGCGGGATTGCAGCTGTTGTCCCGCGAGGGCGAATGGCTGGATATCGCTGCACCACCGGGCACATTGGTGTGCAACATCGGTGATATGCTGCAGCGGCTGACCGGCGGACTGCTGCCTTCCACCACGCACAGGGTTGTCAATCCGGCGGCGGACCGGCGCCACATCCCGCGCTATTCCACGCCCTATTTCCTGCATTTCCGGCCGGACTATCGGATCACGCCACTGGTGCAGCGGGCCGACATGCCGCCCATCACGGCGAATGACTTTCTTCTGCAACGCTTGGCTGAAATAAGGCTGATCTGATATTTCAAGCGAAAAGGTGTTCCGAACATGACCAAGCTGCTGTCTCTCGCTTTGCTGCTTGGCGCTGCGGGCGCCGTGCTTGCGCAGCCGGTTGTGACACCTGCGTCAGCCGATCCCACCTGGGCGGTTGCTGCCAGCCAGATCGCGGCACGGTCCAAGGCGCCCGGTGCCGATCGGCGGGCGAAGAATGTGATCCTGTTCGTGGGCGATGGCATGGGGGTTTCCACCATCACCGCTGCCCGCATCTTCGAGGCACAGCGTCGGGCCAAGGAAGCGGGTGGCAGCTTTCCGGGCTTTGCCGGCGGCGAGGAAAACCAGCTGTCCTTTGAAAAGCTGCCGGCCACCGCGCTGATAAAAACCTACAACACCAACGCCCAGGTGCCCGACAGCGCCGGCACCGCCTCGGCGATGACCACCGGCGCGAAAACCCGCATCGGTGTGCTGGGCATGCTCTCCACCCAGGGGCCGGAAGCTTGTGCCACACCAGACAAGCTGCCGCGCACGATCGCCGAAATCGCCCAGCAGCGCGGGCTTGGCATCGGCGTGGTAACGACCACCCGAATCACCCACGCAACGCCTGCCGCGATGTTTGCCCATGATCCAAACCGCGACTGGGAGGCCTTTGATCGCGGCTATCCGGCCGACGCGCGCAAGAGCGGCTGCAAGGATATCGCCAGCCAGTTGACAGGCTTTCCCGGCGGCTTCGATGTGGCGCTGGGCGGCGGGCTGGAGAAGTTTCGCCCGCAGGCCGCCGGCGGATCACGCGATGACGGACGCGATCTGATTGCCGAATGGCAGCGCCGTTTTCCGGCCGGTCGATTCGTGGGCGATGCTTTGGCCTTTCGCGCGCTGAATCCGGCGGCAGGGGGCCCGGTGCTCGGGCTGTTCAACCCCAATCATCTGGATTTCAATTTTGATGCCGATCGCCAGAAGGAGCCCTCGTTGGCGGAGCTGGCGGGTTTTGCCGTGCGCAAGCTGCAGGCACGCGGAACCGGCTATGTGCTGATGGTGGAAGGGGGGCGGATCGATCATGCCCATCACCTGACCAACGCCTATCGCGCGCTGGATGAAACGGTGGAGTTTGCCAAAGCAGTCGATGCCGTGCTGAAGTTCGTTGATCTGGACGATACGCTGGTGCTGGTAACCGCCGACCACGGGCATGTGTTCACGATCGCCGGCTATCCGCCGCGCGGCAATCCGATCCTCGGACACATCAAGCCGATCGAAGGCGGCGAGTCGCGCACGCAGGTCAGCCCGGAGGGGGCGTCGCTGGATGATCGCGGCCGACCGATGACAACCCTTGGCTACCAGAACGGGCCGTTTGCGGTGTCGGTCGGCAAGCAACCCCTGTCGCGCCTGCTGCCGCCGACCGATCCCAATTTTCTGGCAGACAAGCTGCACGGGCTGGGATCGGAAACCCATAGCGGCGAGGATGTTGTGCTGTATGCGGCCGGCCCCGGCAGTGCGCTCGTTTCAGGCTCGCTGGAGCAGAACAGCATTTTTCATATCATGGTGCATGCTCTCGGCTGGCGCTGACGACCGGCGTTTCATCGTCGCCGGATTCCGGGCTGGCTTCCGGTGCATCCCGGTCGCGCAATTTGCGCTTCTGCAGATTGGCCCTGAGCGCGGCTTTCAGCCGTTCTTCTCTGCTGCCCGCACCCTTGTTGCCTGCTGTCTCGGTCATGTCGGTTTTTCCTTTTCCCGACACTGGTGTAAACAAGTTTGACATTTAGGCGCAAACTCCAGTTTGCGCTAAACGGGCGGGGACAACAGGCCGTATCATGCCGGGAATGTTGAGCACCATCGGAATGGTCAGCCACCTGATGGCGGCGCTGGGCTTTGCGGCCCTGGGGCTTATTCTGGCAATGCGCCGGCGCCCCACCGGGTTTCGCCTTTCGGTGGCGCTGGCTTCGTTCATCACGGCCTTCTGGGCTGCCGGTCACGTCTATGCCGCGCGGTTCGGTGCTGCGGATGCTGCCCTGCTCATTCAGCTTGAGACGCTGCGAACGGCGGCGTGGATTGCCGTTCTGGTGGTCTTGCAGCGGCGCTCCTGGGGGCTTGCCGATCGGCCCTCGTCGGTGTTCTTCGTGGCGCTGCTGCTGGGCTTCGTGATTGCCTTGCAAATTGCGCTGCCAATGCTGTTTGATGTGGGCGGCATGGCGCCGCCCACCGCGGATCAAAGCCGCGCGGCGCTGCTGTTCGTGACCACGCGGCTGGTTGTGGCGATTTCCGGCCTCGTGCTGCTGCACAACCTTTACATCAACTCCAAGCAGACCGAAGGCTGGTCGTTCCGCCTGTTCGCAGTCGCGCTCGGGGTGATATTTGCTTACGACCTCAACCTCTACACGCTGCAGTTCCTGCTCGGCGTAGCCAATCCCGAACTGGTGGAAATTCGCGGTGCAGTGAACGCGCTTGCCGTGCCGCTGCTGTTCCTGTCGTTCCGCACCGATGGCGAAGTGGGGCGCTTCCAGCTGTCCCACCAGGCGGCGTTTCACACCGTCAGCTTTTCGATGATCGGCCTGTATCTCATCATCATGTCGCTTTTGGCCTATGGCCTGAAGATGACGGGTGGCGACTGGGGTCAGCTGCTTCAGGTCACCTTCCTTGCCATTACCGTGATCGCCGGTGCGCTGGTGATGCTGTCGCCGCGCTTCCGCGCCGAGCTGAAAGTGCGTATTGCGCGCAATTTCTATCGCTACCGCTACGACTATCGGGTGGAATGGCTGCGCTTTATCGAAACGATCGATGCCGCTCCCAGTGATCAGCTGGGGCAGCAGCCGATCCGCGAGCGGCTGATCGAGGCGGTTGCTGCCGTGCTGGATTGTCCCGGCGGCGCGCTTCTGGAGCCGGCCGAGGATGGCGGTTTCGAGGTGACCGCACGGTGGCGCTGGAACACGCTGATGATGCAGCCGGTTGCAGCCGGGTCCGATTTCGCGGCCTTTCTGCAGGACAGTGCGCGCATCGTGGATTTCGATTCGCTGCGCCGCGATGCCGATCGTCCCGCGCAGCCCGCCGGAGGAGGCAGCCATGGCAGTCTGCAACTGCCGGAATGGGCGCTGGCCGACCGCTCGATCTGGTTGGCGGTGCCGCTTTCCCACCGCGACACCTTGACCGGAATCCTGATCCTGCAGCGCAGTCTTGCCGCTCGCGATCTGAACTGGGAGGATTATGATCTGCTGCGCACGCTCGGCCGGCAGGGTGCCAGCTATCTGGCCGAAGCGGAAACCCAGGCGCGGCTGGACGAGGCAAAGACGTTCGACGAGTTCAACCGCCGCTTTGCCTTCGTGATGCACGATCTGAAGAATGTCGTCAGCCAGCTGGGGCTGGTTGCGCGCAATGCCGAGCGGCACGCCGACAAGCCGGAGTTTCGCGCCGACATGGTGGCAACGCTGAACAGCAGCGTCACCAAGATGAACGATCTTCTCGCACTGCTTGGTCGCCACGGGGATGCAAAGCCGCCACCGCCGGGCGAGCAGGACGGCGAAGTCGATCTGGCGCGCACGGCCACGATTGTAACGGCAGCCATCCGTCGCCAGCACCCGGCTATCGCGCTCGAAGGGGCGGAAGAGAGCCTGTTCGTGGCCGGTGATGCCGATCGGCTGGAAGCGATGCTGACGCATCTGGTGCAGAATGCGGTGGATGCCAGCGCGCCGGATGCGGTTATCCGCATTGCCCTGGAGCGATCGGCAAAGACCGTGCAGCTGGTGGTTTCCGACCGCGGGCATGGCATGTCCAAGGCCTTCATCCGGGAAGAACTGTTCAAGCCATTTCGTTCCACAAAGGATGGCGGCTTCGGCATCGGCGCGTTCGAGGCGCGGGAAATCGCCCGCATGCACGGCGGACGGTTGCAGGTGGCCAGCAAGCCGGGCGAAGGCAGCAGTTTCACCATCACATTGCCATTGCCCGCGCGCGCGCGGGCACACAGGGAGTCCGCATGACCGAGCCCAAACCCGTTCTACTGGTGGTGGAAGACGATACCGGCCTGCAGCGCCAGCTGCGCTGGGCCTATGATGACTATGAGGTGGTGATTGCGGGTGACCGGACGGCCGCTTTGGCCGAGCTGGCCGAACGCCAACCGATGGTGGTTACACTGGATCTCGGTCTGCCGCCCGATCCCGATGGCACCAGCGAGGGCTTTGCGACGCTGGAGGACATTCTTGCAGCGGCTCCGCACACCAAGGTGATTGTGGCATCCGGCCACGGAGCGCGGGAAAGTGCGCGCAAGGCGATCGCACTGGGTGCGTTCGATTTCTACCAGAAGCCGGTCGATATCGACGAGCTGGGCTTCATCGTGGGCCGTGCCTTCCATGTCGCGGAGCTGGAAGCGGAAAACCGTCGGCTGGCCGGCCTGGAAACTGCCACTCCGCTGGCCGGGCTGATTACCGGCTCCGCGGAAATGCTGAAGGTTGCCGCGATGGTGGAGCGGGTGGCTTCCAGCAATGTTTCGGTGCTGCTGCTGGGCGCGTCGGGCACCGGCAAGGAAGTGCTGGCGCGGGGTCTGCACATGGCTTCGCAGCAGAAGGACGGGCCATTCATTGCCATCAACTGCGGCGCCATTCCGGAGAATCTGCTGGAAGCCGAACTATTCGGCTATGAGCGCGGGGCCTTCACCGGGGCGGTGAAAACCACCGAGGGCAAGATCGAGCTGGCGCAGGGCGGCACCTTGTTTCTCGACGAAGTGGGGGATATCCCTCTGCTTTTGCAGGTGAAATTGCTGCGCTTTATCCAGGAGAGAGTGATCGAGCGGGTGGGCGGCCGCAAATCGATCGAAGTGGATACCCGCATCGTCTGTGCTACGCATCGCAACCTAAAGAAGATGATCGCCGACGGCACCTTCCGGGACGATCTGTTTTACCGGATTGCCGAAGTGAGCATCACGATTCCCGCATTGCGGGATCGCGAAGGCGATCCGGTGCTGCTGGCCAATTACTTCCTGCGCAAATTCGCTGGCGAGCGGCCGGGCGCACCAACGCGCCTGTCGCCCGGCGCGATCGCCGCCATTTCGCTGCACAGCTGGCCAGGCAATGTGCGCGAGCTGGAAAACCGCATGAAGCGCGCCATCATCATGGCCGATGGCAGCAGTATTACAGCTGCCGACATGGATCTGGGTGAAAGCGCCGACGTTGCGCTGGTCACCTTGCGCGAAGCCCGCATGGCCTCCGACCGTCGGACCATCACCACTGCGCTGACCGCAGCATCCGGCAGTATCAGCCACGCCGCCAAGACCCTGGGGGTAAGCCGCCCCACATTGTATGACATGATCCGCGAACTGGGCATAAAGGTGCCGCACTGAAGCGGTGGAACGGGGGATAGCCGCGCTTGCTAGGCTACCCTCGATTGGCCTATCGATACGTCACACACAAGAGAGAGCGGGCATATGGCAGGCAGCGTCAACAAGGTCATCATCGTCGGCAATCTGGGCGCCGATCCGGAAGTGAAGAGCTTCCAGAATGGCGGCCGCATCGCCAACCTGCGGATTGCGACATCGGAAAGCTGGACCGACAAGATGTCGGGCGAGCGCAAGGAAAAGACCGAGTGGCACTCGGTGGTGCTGAACTCCGAGGGCCTGGTGAAGGTGGCGGAAAATTATCTGCGCAAGGGCAGCAAGGTTTATGTGGAGGGCCAGCTGCAGACCCGCAAGTGGCAGGATCGTGACGGCAACGACCGCTATACGACGGAAATCTCGGTTGGCATGCGCGGGCAACTCACCATGCTGGATGGCCGCAAGGATGAAGGGGGCGGGGGCGGCTATGCACGCGGACCGGCTGCCAGCGCACCCGCAGCGGGTGGCATGGCGGGCGGCATGGGGGCCGGCAGGCCCGCCGCCTTCGACGATGACATGGACGATGATGTTCCCTTCTGAGGAGGCGCGCAGATGATCGGCAGGCTCAACCATGTTGGCGTGGCGACACCCAGCATCGATGCCAGCATTGCGCTCTATCGCGACATGCTGGGCGCAACCTCCATCGAGGCGCCGTTCGATCTGCCCGAGCAGGGCGTGCGCGTCTGCTTCGTGAACCTGCCCAACAGCCAGATCGAGCTGATCGAGCCGCTGGGAGACGACAGCCCGGTGCTTGCCTTCCTGGCGAAAAATCCGAAGGGCGGCCAGCACCACATCTGCTTCGAGGTGCCCGATATCCTCGCCGCGCGCGATGCGATGGTGGCAAAGGGCGCAACCGTCCTGCGCGGCGGCATCCCGCGCATCGGGGCGCATGGCGTGCCGGTGATTTTTGTGCATCCGAAAGACATGGGCGGCGTGCTGATCGAATTGATGGCCGAACCGGTGCACTGAACCGGGCTTGACTCCGGGCCTGTTGTTCTTCGTATATGAGAACATAACAGGAACATCTGATGCACGATTCGGCCCACATCCCAGCCGCGCTGCGACAGCGCATTGCCCGCATAGACGGCAGTGCGCGGGCTGCGGCGGACTCCGCATTCAGCCTTGGCGAGCCGGCGATCGATGCTTTTCTGGGCGGTGGACTGGCGCGCGGGCGGCTGCACGAGATTTTCGCCGGCACTCCTGGGCATGCCGCCGCTTCCGCCGGATTTGCCGCCATGCTCGCCGTTCGCGCACTGCGGCCTGGCCGGCCGCTGTTGTGGCTGCGCACCGAACGCGCCGAGCGACAATCCGGCGCGCTCTATGGGCCAGGGCTTGCTGACCTTGGGCTGCATCCGGATTCGCTGCTGCTGGGGGTGTTTGCAGAGGATCTGGCGCTGCTGCGGGCGGCCGCGGATGCCGCGCGCTGCGCGGCGCTTTCTGTTCTGGTGGTAGAATGTCAGGGCAACCCGCGGGTGCTGGACCTCACGGCAACCCGAAGGCTGGCCACGGCTGCCAGGCAGTCGGGCGTTTCGATCCTGTTGCTGCGCATTGCCGCCACACCCATGCCCAGTGCTGCCGAAACCCGCTGGCAGATAGGCCCGGCCGCATCCTCTGAGCTGCCCGCTCGCGCGCCCGGGCATCCCAGGCTGCGGCTGGAACTGCTGCGGCGCCGGGCCGGCTCTGCCGGGCAACAGTGGTACATCGAATGGAGACGCGATGAAGGAGGTTTCCGCGCCGGCAATGCGCCGCCGCTATCTGGCGCTGTGCTTCCCCTGGCTGGCGACCGAGCGGTTGCGGAGTCTGCAACCCACCGCAGGGCAGCAAACGGCTGAGGTGCCGCTGGCGCTTGTGGCGCGCGTCGGCAATGCCATGCGGCTGTCAGCTGTGGATGTGCGCGCCGCAGGGATGGGTCTGATTCCCGGCCTCGCACTGGCGGATGCGCGGGCGCGTGTGCCGGAGTTGCGGGTTTGCGATGCCGATCACGAGGCTGACCGGTGCTGGCTGCAGCGGCTGGCAGTGGGCTGCCGGCGCTATTCGCCAACGGTGGCGATGGATCCGCCGGACGCTATTCTGCTGGAAATTGCCGGCTCTGCGCATCTTTTTGCCGGGGAGGCCGCCCTTGCCTGTGAACTGGCGGCGCGCATGCAGCAGGCCGGGATGACATCGGCGCATGCGTTTGCCGGCAATCCCGACGCCGCGCTGGCGCTGGCGCGTTTCGCCGGAGCGCCGGCAAGGGACGAGGATGAGGCTGTTCGGCGGTTGCCGGTGGCGGCGCTGCGCCTGCCGACGGCGAGCGAGACGGCACTGCGCCGGGCCGGATTGCGCACGGTGGGCGATGTTGCAGCGCGGCCGATGGCCAATTTGGCGGCGCGCTTTGGAGCAGAGGCCGCGCTGGCCGTGCGG
This sequence comes from Sandarakinorhabdus sp., assembly GCA_020693225.1. GTDB lineage: Bacteria > Pseudomonadota > Alphaproteobacteria > Sphingomonadales > Sphingomonadaceae > Sandaracinobacteroides. Next base: position 13,623 of record JAIMJL010000002.1, read on the forward strand.
CGGATTCTGGGCGAGGTGGAACGTCCGCTTGTGCCGATACGGCCATTGCCGCGATTCCGGGTGGAGCGTCGCTTTGCCGAGCCGGTGGCACGGACGGACGGCATGCTGGGCGTCTTGCAGGCGCTTTGCGTTGCGCTGTGCAGCAAGCTGCAGCGACAGGGGCTGGGCGGGCGGCGCTTTGCAGCCTGTTTCCATCGCAGCGATGGCCATGTGGCGGGCATTGCCATCGAGACCAGCGAGCCCTGCCGCGATCCGGCACGGATCATGCGGCTGTTTGGCGATACGCTGGAGTCGCTTGCCGATCCGCTCGATCCGGGCTTCGGCTTTGATCGGCTGCAGCTTTGTGCGGTGATCACCGAGCCACTGGCCAACGCGCAGATGCGGATGGAGGGCGATGCGGAACCCACCGAGCCGCTGGCGGAGCTGATCGATCGGCTGGGCGCGCGCAACGGCGTGGGGAGGATCCGGCGGCTGCAATCGGCAGACAGCCATGTGCCGGAGTTGGCGCAGATCAGCCTTCCGGCCATGCAAGGCCCGGCGGCCAACCCGTGGCCCACCGCGCCGCCGGGCGAGCCGCCGCTCAGGCCCACCCATCTGTTCTGTCCGCCACAGCGGATATCGGTTCTGGCAGAGGTGCCGGATGGCCCGCCCCGGCGCTTCCGCTGGCGCGGCAGCATGCACCAGATCGACCGCGCCGAAGGGCCGGAGCGGATCGCGCCGCTGTGGTGGCGCCGCCGCAACGGCTCGCTCGAAGGCGGGCTGACGCGCGACTATTACCGCGTGGAGGACAGCGAGGGCAGTCGCTTCTGGATCTTCCGGCACGGGCTCTATGGCAGCGAAAAGGCGACGCCGGACTGGTATCTGCACGGGCTTTTTGCATGAGTGGCTATGCCGAGCTGGCCGCCGCCACCAGCTACAGCTTCCTGCGCGGCGCCTCGCCTCCGGGGGACATGGTGCGGCGCGCCATTGCGCTTGGCCTGGCCGGCATTGGCATTGCCGACCGCAACAGCGTGGCCGGGGTGGTGCGCGCGCATGTGGCGCTGCGCGAAGCAGAGGCGCAGGGATTTCGGCTGGTGGTGGGTGCGCGGCTGGTGTTTGCCGATGGCACACCCGACATCCTGGCCTATCCGGCGAACCGCCACGGCTGGGGGCAGCTGACCCGGTTGCTGACGCTTGGCAATTTGCGCGCGGACAAGGGCGAATGCATTTTGTATCTGCGCGATTTGCTGGCGCATCTCGAAGGGCTGCTGCTGCTGGCCTTTGCCGCGCCATCGCAAGGCGATTGTCTGGCGGCGCTGGCGCAGGCCGCCCCCGGATGCGTCTGGCTGGCCGTTGCCCCGCAGCATCGCGGCCAGGATCGCCGCCGGCTGGCCGGTCTTGCTGCCTTGGCCGGGCAGTACGGCGTGCCGCTGGTTGCCAGCATCGATCCGCTGTATGCCGGCCCGGAGGATCGGCCGCTGCACGATGTGCTGTCCTGCATCCGCATGGGCGTGCGGCTGGCGGATGCCGGGCGAAGGCTGCAACCGCATGCCGAGCGGCATCTGAAGCCGGCGGCGGAGATGCAGCGGCTGTTCCGCGATCAGCCGCAGGCGCTCTGCGAAAGCCTTGTCATTCTGTCGCGGATCAGCTTCTCGCTCGATGAACTGCGCTATCACTATCCGCATGAGCCGGTGCCGGAAGGCTGGAGCGCACAGGGCTGGCTGGAGCAGCTAGCGATGCAGGCGGCGCGCCAGCGGCATCCGGAGGGTGTTCCGGCAAAGCTGGAAAAGCTGCTGCGCGATGAGCTGCGGCTGATCGGCCAGCTGAACTATGCCGCCTATTTCCTCACCGTGCATGACCTTGTGGCCTTTGCCCGCAGCCGCGGCATCCTCTGCCAGGGGCGTGGGTCGGCGGCCAATTCCGCCGTCTGCTTCATGCTGGGGATTACATCGGTGGATCCGGAAAAGCATGATCTGCTGTTTTCCCGCTTCATTTCGGCCGAACGGCAGGAGCCACCCGACATCGATGTCGATTTCGAGCACGAGCGGCGCGAGGAGGTGATGCAATATATCTATGCCCGCTATGGCCGTCATCGCGCCGGGATCGCTGCCACCGTTATCCATTATCGGCCGCGCAGCGCGGTACGCGAAGTGGGCAAGGTGCTGGGCTTTTCCGATGATGCCATCGCCCGGCTCACCAGCACCGTCTGGGGCAGCCATGGCCGGAAGATGGAGGAGAAGCGCTATGACGAAACAGGGCACAGCCTCGCCAATCCCGATATCGCCCGGCTGAAGGCACTGGTTGACCGCATTCTCGATCTGCCGCGGCACCTGTCGCAGCATGTCGGCGGTTTCGTGCTGACCGAAAGCCGACTCGACGAGTTGGTGCCGATTTTGAACGCCGCCATGCCGGATCGCACCTTCATCGAGTGGGACAAGGACGATATCGACGCCCTTGGCCTGATGAAGGTGGACGTGCTGGCGCTTGGCATGCTCACCTGCATCCGCAAGAGCTTTGATCTGTTGCACAAGCACGCCGGGCTGGACCTGGCCCTGGATAGCGTGCCGCACGAAGACCCGGAAACCTATGCCATGCTGCGGCGGGGCGATTCCATCGGCGTGTTCCAGGTGGAAAGCCGGGCGCAGATGAATATGTTGCCGCGCCTCAAGCCGCAGACCTTCTATGATCTGGTGGTGCAGGTTGCCATCGTCCGCCCCGGCCCGATCGAGGGCGAGATGGTGCACCCCTATCTGCGTCGCCGCAGCGGGATCGAAAAGGTGGTTTTGCCGTCTCCGGCGCCCCCGCACGATCCGCAGGAGCTGCAATCCGTGCTGGGCAAGACCTTCGGCGTGCCGCTGTTTCAGGAACAGGCCATGAAGCTGGCGATCGTGGCGGCGGATTTTTCGCCGGATGACGCCAATCGCCTCAGACGCGCGATGGCCACTTTTCGCAATGTCGGCACCATCCACCAGCTGGAGCGCAAGATGATCGAGGGGATGGTGGCGCGCGGCTATGAACGCGACTTTGCCGAACGCTGTTTCCGGCAGATCGAGGGTTTCGGCAGCTATGGCTTTCCGGAAAGCCATGCGCTGGCCTTTGCCCGGCTCGTCTATGTGTCGAGCTGGATCAAATGCCACCATCCGGCGGTGTTTGCCTGCGCGCTGCTGAACAGCCAGCCGATGGGCTTCTATGCGCCGGCGCAGATTGTCCGCGATGCCGTGGCGCATGGGGTGGAAGTTCGCGGCGTGGACATCAACCACAGCAGCTGGGACAACAGGCTGGAGCCGTGCGGTGCGCTCAGGCTGGGGTTTCGCCAGATCGATGGCTTTCGGCAGACCTGGGCCGATGCGCTGGTGGCCGCTCGCGATGCGCCGTTTTCTTCGCTAGAAGCTGTTGCACGCCGGGCCGGCTTGCCGGCGGCGGCGCTTGGCCTGCTGTCTGATGCCGATGCGGCCCGCTCGATCGGCCTCGATCGCCGCGAGGCGCTGTGGGAAGCGCGGCGGACGCCGAGCACGGCATTGCCTCTGTTTGCCGCTGCTGCGGCGCGCGAGACCTGCGCGGAAATCGATGCCCTGCTGCCGAAGATGTCGGCGGGCGAACATGTGGCCGCCGACTATCAGACGTTGCGGCTATCGCTGAAAGGCCATCCCATGCAGTTTCTGCGGCCGCGTTTTGCGGCAGAGGGCGTGCTGAGTTGCGCCGAGACCAGCGCCACCCCTGCTGGACAACGGGTGCGAACGGCGGGCGTGGTGCTGGTTCGGCAGCGCCCCGGCAAGGGAAATGCCATCTTCATCACCATCGAAGATGAAACCGGGGTGAGCAATATTCTGCTGTGGGCACGCCATTTCGAACGCCAGCGCCGGGCCGTGATGGCGGCGCGGCTGATGTTGGTGGAAGGCGTGGTTCAGCGCAGCCCGGAGGGCATCGTGCACCTGATGGCAAGCCGCATCACCGATCGCTCCGCCGATTTGCAGCAGCTTTCAAAGGCCGATGGCGAGACACCGGACGAGGCGCGGGAAGACATCGGGATGCGGCCGCAGCAGGCGCATCCGCGAAGCATGCGGATCCTGCCGCGCTCGCGGGATTTTCACTGAAAACCCAGAACGCGGGGATCAGGCTTCGGCTTCGGTGGAATCCGCTGAGCTGCTGCGGCGCATCGCAACGCCGACCAGGCCGAAGCCTGATACCATCATGGCCCAGGCTGCCGGCTCGGGCACACCGGGCGTGAAGCCGCCGCCGGGCAGCTCGGAGCCGCCACTGCCACCACCACCGAACGGCGGAGGTGCTGGAAAGACGCCGGGATTGCCCGCTGCGCCGATCGCCACTGGCGATGACAGACTTGCCATCGGAGTTTGTTCAAACGGCGTGATCGGCGCCAGATTGGCGATCGATCCACCGCCCAGCGACGATGCGGTGATCGGGCAATCCCCCAGCCGCGCCTGCGGGCGTGGAGCCGAGGCGCGCTTGATCTGCGGCGTGGGCTTTGCCTTGGCATGCTGCACGCGGGCAGGCTTTACCTGTTGCACCGCCACGACGCCGCTGGCACCCATGCCACCGGCTGCAAGCAATGCACAAAGTTCTTTCACACCAATCACTGCGACAGTTTCCTTATCGAGCCGATTTCCGAATCGTCAGCTCATATTCCAAAGGTACGAGTGCGCACCTTCTCTCCAATGACGACAATATGGAGTGGGGCTTTATTGCCGACAAGGCAAAGCAAGCCAGTGTTACACTGGTTCACACAAAAGCGCGCGAAAGTTGAACAGAAGTTTACATTAACAATGAGAACAGTGGCGGCTTGTCACTCTCGAGGGCCGAACAGGGCGGATCCGATCCGTACGTGCGTGGCACCCAATGCGGCTGCCACATCGAAATCGCCGCTCATCCCCATGCTGAGCAGAGGCAGGCCGTGTCGTTTGGCAAGCTTTGCCAGCAAGGCAAAATAGGGTGCCGGATCCTTGTCTGCCGGCGGCACGGTCATCAGCCCGCTGACCCGCAAGCCGGTCTGTGCCGCCTCCTCAAGCAGGGCCGGCAGGGCATCGGTTGCAACGCCGCCTTTCTGCGGCTCGGCGGCCAGATTGACCTGTACCAGCAGCAGCGGCTGCCGCCCGGCCGAATGCACCGCGGCCGCCAGCGCCTGCACCAGCGAGGATCGATCCAGGCTGTGGATGGCATCGAACAGCGCAACCGCATCGGCGGCCTTGTTGGATTGCAACTGCCCAACCAGGTGCAGCGCGACGTCGGGATAGGTCTGCTTCAGCGGCGGCCATTTGGCTGCCGCTTCCTGCACGCGGTTTTCGCCGAACATCCGGTGTCCAGCCTCCAGCAGCGGCAAGATCTGCTCTGGCCCCTGCGTCTTGCTGATGGCGATCAGCGCCGGCTTGCCGTGCCCGCCGGATTGCGCCGCCTTCGCCAGAAGGGCATCGATCGCGGCAAGGCGTGAAGCGGCATCGCCGATTGGCACGGGGGGCGGGGCAAGGCTGGCCTTCTTCATCGCAACGCTTCTATAGCATCCTGGTGCGTCGCCGCCACTTGCCTCTCCCGAAATGCTGGCTGTTCACCGACGAGCGGCTGGGCGGTGAGCATGCCGCCGATCCGTTGTGGCGGGCTATCGCCGCCTTGCCGCGTGGCAGCGGCATTGTTTTCCGGCATTATAGTCTAGATCCCGCAGCCCGCAGGGCGCTGGCGCAGAAAATCGCCCGAACCGCCCTGGCGAGGCGGCTATTGCTTGTGCTGGCTGACCCGCCGGCGGCTGTTCCGCACGCCGGCGAGCACAAGCCTCGGCGCAGACGCTTTCAGCCGAGCGGACTTCACACCGCTTCGGCGCATACGCCGCGCGAACTGCATGCGGCGTTCAGTGCCGGGGCAGACCTCGTTTTTCTGTCGCCGGTGTTTGCAACGGCGTCGCATCCGGGCGCGCGCACGCTAGGGCGGTTGCGGTTCGCCATGCTGGCACGGGCCGCAGCAGGGCCCGTGGTGGCGTTGGGGGGAATGAATCAGCGTCGGGCCAAAAGGCTGCAGGCTTTGGGCGCGCATGGTTTCGCAGCGATTGACTATTGGTCCAGCGAGGCAGCCCGCAAAACGTTCTAGAAGGCGAGCGCACCACCCAGGAACACGGCGCGATCATCCTTGGTGGGATCGATCGGGGTCGGGTTCAACGGAGCCAGCCGATAGCGAACGCTGCCGCCAACAGACAGCGCGGGTGACAGGGCCATGGCGCCCCCTGCCTCAAGCGCAAAACGCTCGGTTTCCGCACCCGGTGCGGCAACCAGCGAAGAACCCCGCTCAGCGGTCGCGTGGATCCCGGTTTTCCAGTTGCGAGAAGCATAGCTGAGACCAATGTCGGCCGCTTCCTTGTCTCCACCGGATCCAAGCCCGGCATCAAACTTTGCCACACCGCCACTAACCGAAAAACCCTTCCAGCCGAGCGCGACATCGACGCCATAGCCCGATGGGCCGATGCCGGCATCGACCGGAGCGGCCGCCGCACGGGACAAACCTGCTGCCGGGGCGCTTGCAATGGCGCGCGTGGTTACGCCCACCGAAAGTGCCTTGCGATCGGTCGAGCCCGAAGGCGTGAAGCTGAAGCCGCGCTCCACTTGCGATACTTTCGAGCTGGCAACGCGGCCCGGCGCGGTAAAGGCAAAGCGGCTGACATCAAGCGGAGGCATGGCAAGCGATGCAAGGGCCGCCGGCTTCAACCGAAAGGCTGCCGTTTCGGTTTCCGTTGTGACCCTTGGTGCCGTTCTTGGCTTGCCAGCGGCCTGGCCGACGGCCTGAGACGATGATTTTGCTTTTGCAACCGTAGCCGTATTGGCGCCCGTGCTGGCCGCAGCAGGAGTGACCAGAGCCAGCAGCACGGCACTGCCGATCCAGGGCAAAGCCCTGGCGCAATGGCAAACAGACTCGGTCAGGCGACTCATAACCTAAAATCCATATCCTATTCGCCGATGGAATCCCACGCTTTGTCGCGGCCTGTGCTAAAATTCCTTCAGCATAGGCAACAATGCTGCGCGGCTGTTGCATTTTGCCCACATCCGCCGGCTTGCAACCTGTCCATCTGCTGTCGATTATCCGATGCTGCTGCTCCGTTCATCCCGTGTTCGACTGGCCTGCGCCAGCGTGTGGCTCGCTTGGCCGCTTTGCAAAACATGCGGCAGTTGCGCCCACCCGCGTGGCACCTGTATGGCCGGAGGGATAGCGCAGCATCGATGAACCGATGATGACACGGGATGACCAGATGCAGATTCGAACGGACCATGGCATGAGCCTGACAGCAGACCATCGCGATGGAGATTTTTTGCGCACCAGTTCCGGCACCGGGGCGCATCTGCTGCTGCCACTGCTGCTGGCAGGGGCCCTGGCGCTGGCTGGATGCGGCAAGAAAGACCGGCCCATCCCGCTGGCCGCCGAAACCCAGATGACGACCATCGGCGTGAACAGCTATCTGTGGCGCGCGGCGTTGGAAACCGTGCAGTTCATGCCGCTGGCGCAAGTTGATTCCACCGGCGGGGTGATCATTGGCGACTGGTACCAGAATCCGGCCGTTCCCAATGAACGTGTGAAGGTGACGGTTGCGATCCTGGATGGCGCGCTGCGGGCCGACGCGGTGCAGGTTTCTGCCAGCCGGCAGACCTATGACAGCGGCCGCTGGATCGAGGCGCCGGTTCGTGCCGGCACCGTGCAGCGACTGGAAGAGGTGATTCTCGAGCGGGCAAGAGGGATGCGCCAGGCCGCCCTTGCCAATCGCTAGCCGCGAAACCCGGCGATGACGGACTCCCGTTTCACCCCGCAGCGGGCCGATTCGCGCTGGCAGGCGCGCTGGGAACAGGCGCGCACCTTCGTAGCCGACAGCGCCAGCGCGAAGCCCAAGACCTTCGTGCTGGAAATGTTTCCCTATCCCTCAGGCCGCATCCACATGGGGCATGTGCGCAACTATGCGATGGGCGATGTGCTGGCCCGCACCCGGCGGATGCAGGGCCACGAGGTGCTGCACCCGATGGGCTGGGATGCCTTTGGCATGCCGGCAGAAAATGCCGCGATGGAACGTGGTGTGCATCCCGATGGCTGGACCCGCGACAATATCGCAGCGATGAAGGTGCAGCTGAAGCGGCTGGGCCTGGCTATCGACTGGACCCGCGAGCTCGCCACCTGCGACCCGGACTATTACGGCCACGAACAGGCGCTGTTCCTGGATTTTCTCGAGGCCGGCCTGGTAACCCGCCGCGATGCCTATGTGAACTGGGATCCGGTAGACCGAACGGTTCTTGCCAACGAGCAGGTGATCGATGGCTGCGGCTGGCGATCGGGTGCTCCGGTCGAACGGCGCAAGCTCACCCAGTGGTTTTTCAAGATCACCGATTTTGCCGAGGAGCTGGCGGCTGATCTGGCCCAGCTGGACGGCTGGCCGGAGAAGGTGCGGCTGATGCAGGAAAACTGGATCGGCAAATCGCAAGGCCTGCGGTTCCGCTTCGACGTGCAGGATGCGCCTGACGGGTGTCCAAAGGCATTTGATGTGTTCACCACGCGCCCGGACACGCTGTTCGGCGCGAGCTTTGCGGCAGTTGCCATCGATCATCCGCTCGCAGCAGCCCTGGCAGAAGGCAATTCCGGCCTTGCCGCTTTCATTGCCGAGTGTCGTGTCACCGGCACGGCTGCGGCCGAACTCGAAACCGCCGAGAAGAAGGGCTATGATACCGGGCTTTGCGTTGCCCATCCGCTTGACCCGGCGCGAACCCTGCCGGTGTTTGTCGCCAATTTTGTGCTGATGGACTATGGCACGGGTGCCATTTTCGGCTGCCCGGCGCACGACCAGCGCGATCTGGATTTTGCGCGCAAATATATGCTGCCCGTTCCGCGTGTGGTGGCGATGCCCGCAGACCCCGGGTCGGAGTCCGGGGCAGGCGAGCTGCCGATCGGAGACGAGGCCTATACCGGCCCCGGCAGGCTCATCAATTCGGGCTTTCTCAACGGGATGGAGGTGGAGCCGGCCAAGGCCGCGGTGATCGCCCGCGCCGAGGCCGAAGGCTGGGGCGAAGGCACCACGGTGTTCCGCCTGCGCGACTGGGGCATCTCCCGGCAACGCTATTGGGGCACGCCCATTCCGATCATCCATTGCGATGCCTGCGGCGTGGTCCCCGTGCCGCGCGACCAGCTGCCGGTCGTGCTGCCGATGGATGTCAGCTTCGATGTGCCGGGCAACCCGCTCGATCGCCATCCCACCTGGCGCGATGTGCCATGCCCGCGCTGTGGCACGGCGGCTCGCCGGGAGACCGACACGCTAGACACCTTCATCAACTCCAGCTGGTATTTCCTGCGCTTTGCCAGCCCGGCACCCGATGCGCCGTTCGATCGCGCCGAGGCCGAAAGCTGGCTGCCGGTCACCAATTATATCGGCGGGGTGGAGCATGCCATCCTGCACCTGCTTTATGCCCGCTTCTTCACCCGCGCGCTGAATCATATCGGCAAGATCGGCATCACGGAGCCGTTCAAGGGCCTGTTCACGCAAGGCATGGTCACGCACGAGACCTATCGCGATTCGTCTGGCCGATGGCTGGAGCCGGGCGAAATCGAAAAGCGCGGCGATGCCGCGTTCACCCTGTCGGGTGAGCCGGTCGCCCTTGGACGCACCGAGAAGATGTCCAAATCAAAGAAGAATGTCGTCGATCCCGATGCCATTCTGGATCAGTTCGGTGCCGATGCCGTGCGCTGGTTCATGCTGTCTGACAGCCCGCCCGAGCGCGACCTGGCCTGGTCCATGGCGGGAATCGAGGGGGCGTGGCGCTTTGTTCAGCGGCTGTGGCGGATTGCCCCCATCGCCGGCGAGACGCACAGCGGAACCGACGACGCCTTGATGCGCCTGCTGCACAGGACGATCGCCGGGGTCACCCAGGACATCGACCGGCTGCAGTTCAACAAGGCAGTGGCACGCTGCTACGAACTGGCCAACGGGATCGAGAAGGCGGCCGCATCTGCGACCCGCGCAGAAGCGGCCGCCACGCTCATCCGGCTGGTCGCGCCGATGGTGCCGCACATTGCCGAAGAGACGTGGGAGATTCTTGGCAAAGAGGGCCTCGTTGCCGATGCCCCCTGGCCGGTGGCCGATCCGCAATGGCTGGAAGTCAGCGAAGTCACCTATGCGGTGCAGATCAACGGCAAGCTGCGCGAAACCCTGGCGCTCGCCAAGGGCTTGCCGCGGGGCGAGGTCGAGGCTGCGGTGATGCAATTGCCGAAGGTGGCGAGCCAGCTTGCCGGGGCGGTGCCGAAAAAGGTGATCGTGGTGCCTGACCGGCTGGTGAATATCGTTCTGTGAGGGCGCTGGCGCTCGCCTTCTTGCTGTTGCTCGCCGGGTGCCAGCTGGCGCCGGTCTATTCCGGCGGATCGCAAGGACCGGCTGCCACCATGCTGGGCGCCATCGAAGTGGCGCCCATTCCGGAAAAGACCGGCTTTCTCGTTCGCGACCGGCTGGTCAGCCGTTTGCAGCCCAATGGCGCACAGGAAGCGCCGCGCTACCGGCTGGTGGTGGTGCTGGACGATCGCATCGATGGCTTTGGTGTGCGCGGCGACAATTCCATCATCCGCGAACGCCGCACTTTGCGCGCGCGCTATGAGCTGTTCGATATCGCAACGGATTCGCGCCTGCTGCTGGCAACGGCTGGCTCCGATGCCGGGATCGATGTGGTGACCAGCGAATATGCCGTGGTTGCCGCCGAGGCGACGGCAGTGGAGCGGCTGGCACAGATTGTTGCCGATCAGATCGTCGCACGGCTCGCCCAATTCGATCCTGCCAAAGCCGCGCCTACCGCGCCATGAGCAGCTGGAAGCGCGGCGACTTCGATCGCGCCTTTCCGATAGGCAAGCCGGCGCTGCCAGACTCGGCCATTCGGCTGTATCTGTTCCTCGGCCCCGATGAAAGCAGCTCGCGGGAGTTGGCCGGCAGGGTTGCGAAGGCCTTTGCGGACCCGGCCGACCCCATGGCGATCAGCGATATCGCAAGCACCGATCTGGCCGCCGATCCCGGGCGCTTGCCCGACGAGGCGGCCTCCGTATCGATGTTTGGTGGCAGCAAGGTGATCCGCGTCGCGCCGGCCACGGACTCTCTGGCAGAAGCGGCGCGATTGCTGCTGGCTGCACCGGCTGCGGGCAATCCGGTGATTTTTGTGGCCGGAGACCTCGGCAAGGCAAGCCCGTTGCGCAAGCTGGCCGAAGAATCGCCGGCTGTCCGGATGCTGGTGAGTTATCCGCTTGCTGCCGGAGATGCCCGCCGCTGGCTGGCTGACGCGGCAAAGGCCCATGGCATCCGGCTGGAGCCGGGCGTTGGCGATCAGTTGCTGGCAGCGGCCGACGGCGACACCGGCGTGCTGGCGCAGGAGCTGGAAAAATTTGCCTTGTTCCTCGATGCCTCGGCGGCCGACCCCAAGACGCTGTCGGCGGCGGATTTTTCCCGGCTGGGTGCAGATAGTGCCGAAGACGATATGAACGCCCTTGTTCACGCGATCACGATGGGCAAGCTGCCGGCGGTCGAGCGGCAGCTTGCGCTGCTGGCAGGAAGCAGCCCGATCCCGGCGCTGCGGGCCATGGCAAGGCGCTTGCTGCTGCTTGCCGACCTGCGCGCCCAGGTCGATGCCGGGGTCAGCGCAAGCGAAGCGGTCAACCGGGTGCGCCCGCCGATCTTCTTCAAGGAAAAAGACAGCCTTGCCGCAAGCCTGTCCGGCTGGTCACGCCGCCGGATAGCGGCCGGGCTGGCCGCCATGCTGGCTGCCGAAGAGGGCATCAAGACCGCCGATTCGGCGGGCAGTCCGCTGGGCTGGCAGGCGCTGCTGCTGCTTGCCGTCCCGCCCGCCGCCGCGCCCCGCCGCCGCGCCTCCTGACT
>JAIMJL010000002.1:25612-35580 GCA_020693225.1 Sandarakinorhabdus sp.
GCCGCGCCTCCTGACTTCGGCGGCTTGGCGAACGACCGGCTTGCGCTTACCTTGGGCGCAGAATGACCCTGATCGCTCCAGCCGAACGCGGCTTTTTCGCCGACAAGAACCGCGCTTTCTGGACGCTCCAGATCGCCGGCTGGAGCGGCTATTTCCTGCTGCGCACGCTGGGCGGTCTCGCCAACCGCATGGGCATAGCCTTCATTCTGCCGGCCATATTGGTGACCGTTACCGGCTTTTCCATCACCCTGCTGATGGCCTGGGCCTTTCGCAGCATCATCAAGCTGAAGCCGGTCTGGACCTGGACCTTGACGCTGGCCATCCTGATCGGTGCCGCCACCTTGTTTTCGGTGATCGAGGTGTGGGCGCACGCCACTTTCTATGAGCCGGGCTGGCGGCCGGAGGGCATCGAGTTCTTCGGCGCCATCCTGCTGACTCTGGCGATCCTCGGTGCCTGGACGGCGCTCTATTTCGGGATCAACTATTATCTGATGCTGGATGAGCAGGCCGAACGGTTCGAACGCATGGCCGCACAGGCAAACAGCGCCCAACTGGAAATGCTGCGCTATCAGATCAACCCGCATTTCCTGTTCAACACCTTGAACAGCATCAGCACGCTGGTGCTGCTGGCCGAAACCGAGCGCGCCAACACCATGCTGTCGCGGCTGTCGTCGTTCCTGCGCTACTCGCTGGTGGGCGAGCGCGAGGGGCAGGCCACCATTGCCCAGGAAATGCAGGCACTGAAGCTGTATCTGGAGATCGAGCGTACGCGCTTTGAAGAACGATTGCGCACCCGTTTCGACATCGACCCCGCGGTGCTCAACGCCCGCATCCCGTCGCTGCTGTTGCAGCCGCTGGTGGAAAACGCCGTGAAATATGCGGTGACGCCGCAGGAAGAGGGGGCCGACATAGAAGTGACGGCGCGCGCTGTCGGTGATCGGCTGGAACTGACCGTAGCCGACACCGGGCCCGGCCTCAGCGACACGCGGCCCGGCCCCACAAGCGAGGGCACGGGCGTGGGCCTAGGCAATATTCGCGAGCGGCTGTTTCAGGCCTATGGCAATGACCACCGCTTCGAAATCATGCCCAACACAGGTTCACACGGCGTTCAAGCCGCGGCTGGCAAAGGCCAAGGCTTGCTGGTTCTCATCGAGATTCCCCTGCAGCTGGTGCCCCCTGATCGCAATGCCGCTGTAACGGGCCCGACATACGAGGTTGCCCAATGACAATTCGAACACTGCTCGTCGATGACGAGTCGCTCGCCGTGCAGGGCCTTGCGCTGCGCCTGAAACCCTTTGCCGATGTGGAAATTGTCGGCAGCGCCGGCAATGGCCGCGAAGCCATCCGGCTGATCCGCACCGAAAAGCCCGACGTGGTGTTTCTCGATGTGCAGATGCCCGGCTTCGATGGCTTTTCCGTGGTTTCCGCCCTTGCCGATATCGAACCACCCTTGTTCGTGTTCGTGACCGCCTATTCCGATCACGCCATCCGCGCGTTCGAGGCGCAGGCGGTGGACTATCTGATGAAGCCGGTGGAACCTGAACGCCTCGCCCAGACCATGGAGCGCATCCGCACGCGGCTCGCCGAACGCCGCCTGTGCGAAGACGCCGAGCGCATGGCCGCGCGCCTCGCCGAAGTCGATCCCGAACATGTCCCCACCCTCATCCCCGCAACCGAGCCCGCAGCCGACCGTTTCGAGCGCATCATCAATGTGAAGGATCAGGGCCAGATCTTCCGCGTCGACGTCGATTCCATCGAAAAAATCGACGCCGCCGGCGACTATATGTGCCTCACCACAGCCGACCAGACCCTCATCCTGCGCGAAACCATGAAAGACCTGGAACGCCGCCTCGACCCGCGCAAGTTCCAGCGCGTGCACCGCTCAACCATCGTGAATCTTGACAATGTCCGCCAGGTGAAACCACACACCAACGGCGAATGCTTCTTGACCTTGGCCTCCGGCGCTACGGTCAAAGTCTCGCGCTCATACCGCGATGTGGTGGCGCGTTTTCTGTAGGATTCCGCCCTGGTTGGCGGACAGAGACGGGGCCTCCGGCGGCTGGGGCCTGAGGCCCCAGACCCCCAAAGTTTTCTCTGGTTTTTGAATGAGTTGGTTGGCTCTGCGTGACAGGTTTGATTGCCTGTGGCGCTATTTTTCTGCGCCGCAGGCAATCAAACTTCGCCCTGGTTCACACCTTCCCGGTCGCACACCCAAACCAAAAAATGGGGCGGAGGGGACGGTTCCCTTCCCGCCGGAGGCACATTTCCTTCACCGTCGCCCTACAGCACAGCGTCCCCCACGAACGGGTTCGTCTTGCGCTCCTGCCCGAAGGTGGACATCGGCCCGTGGCCGGGCACGAAGGCGGTCTGGTCGCCGAGTGGCCAGAGCCGTGAGGTGATGCTGTTCACCAAGGTCGGAAAATCGCCCTTCGGAAAGTCGGTGCGGCCCACGCTGCCCTGGAACAGCACATCGCCGACGATGGCGAGGTTGGAGGGGGCGTGGTGGAAGATAACGTGGCCGGGGGTGTGGCCGGGGCAGTGCCACACATCGAGCACAAGCTCGCCGACTGTCACCTGGTCGCCGTCGAACAGCCAGCGATCGGGCGTGAAGGCGGTGGCGCCGGCGATGCCATATTGTGCGCCGACTTGCGGCGCCATGTCGATCCAGAATTTGTCGTCCGGGTGGGGGCCTTCGATCGGCACACCAAGACGCTCGGCGAGCACGCCGGTGAGGCCGCAATGGTCGATATGGCCGTGCGTCACCAGCAGCTTCTCGATCGTCACCTTGTGCTCGGCCGCCACCTTCAGCAGATGATCGAGATCGCCGCCGGGATCGGTGAAGGCGCCGCGCATGGTTTTCGTGCACCAGATCAGGGTGCAGTTCTGCTGCAGCGGGGTGACGGGAACGATGACGGCTTGGAGCGGGCTTTGCATAAACCCGATGTGGGCAAGCCGCCCTGTGCTGTCCAGCCCCCTTCCCCGATGGCGCGCAATCGGCCAAAGCAGGAAGAATGAGGCCGAGTTCCGAAATTCCGCAAGGCGACGCCGATTTTGCGACGTTGAAGCGTTTCCTGCCCTATCTGTGGCCGGCCGGGCGGCCGGCGCTGAAGGCGCGCGTCGTGATGGCGCTGGTGCTGGTGATGCTCACCAAGGCCATCCAGTTGGTGATGCCCTTTGCCTACAAGGGCGTGATCGACCGCATGGCCGGCGCGTCGACCGGATCGGATGCGGTCTGGGTGGTCGTCGCGCTGGTATGGGCTTATGCGGCCGCGCGCTTCGGTGCGGTGCTGTTCGACAATCTGCGCAACACCCTGTTCGAGCGGGTGGGGAATGAGGCGACGCGTGACCTGGCGGTGGAGGTGTTCCGTCATTTGCACAATTTGTCGTTGCGCTTCCACCTCGAGCGCAAGACGGGATCGCTGACCCGCATCATCGAGCGCGGCACCAAGTCCATCGATCTGATGCTGTATCTGCTGCTGTTCAATCTGGCGCCGGTCATCATCGAACTGGTGGCGGTGTGCATCATCTTCGGGACCCAGCTGGGCGTTGAGCTGGTGATCGGCACTCTCATCATGGTGGTGGCCTATGGCCTGTTCACCTGGAAGGTCACCACCTGGCGCACCGAATTGCGCCGGAAGACGGTGGAACTGGACAACAAGGTGAGTGCGCGGGCGGTCGATGCGCTGCTGAACTATGAAACGGTCAAATATTTCAACGCGGAGGAAATGGAGGCACGCCGCTACGAGCGCGCCGCGACGCGCTTTGCAGAAGCCGCGATCAAATCGGAAAACTCGCTTGCCTGGCTGAACATCGGGCAATCGATCATCACCAACCTGATGATGGGAGGCGCGATGGCGTGGACCGTCTATGGCTGGAGCGAAGGGCGGTTCACGCCGGGCGATGTGGTGCTGGTGAACACCCTTCTGGCGCAGCTGTTCCGGCCGCTCGACATGTTGGGCATGGTCTATCGCGAGGTGAAGCAGGGCCTGATCGATATGGACGCGATGTTCCGCTTGCTGGATACGCCGGCGGAAATCGTCGATGCGCCCGGCGCGCGGCCGCTCGCAGTGGCCGGCGGGGCGCTCAGCTTCCGCCAAGTGCATTTCGCCTATGAACCGCGCCGACCGATCCTGAAGGGCATCAGCTTCGAGGTTCCGGCCGGCAGCCGCACCGCTATTGTCGGGCCGTCCGGTGCCGGCAAATCGACTTTGGCCCGCATCCTCTATCGCTTCTACGAGATCCAGAAAGGCGCGGTTTGCATCGATGGCCAGCCGATCGGCCAGGTGACGCAGGATTCGCTGCGCAAGGCGATCGGCATCGTGCCGCAGGACACCGTGCTGTTCAACGACAGCATTGCCTATAACATCGGCTATGGCCTCGAAGGCGCCAGCCAGGAGGAGATCGAAGCCGCAGCGCGGCAGGCGCAGATCCACGATTTCGTGCTGAGCCTGCCCGATGGCTATGCGACCGTTGTGGGCGAGCGGGGGCTGAAGCTGTCCGGTGGTGAGAAGCAGCGCGTGGCGATTGCGCGAACCATCCTGAAAAATCCGTGCCTGTTGATATTGGACGAGGCGACCAGCGCGCTTGATAGTGCCACCGAAGCCGATATTCAGGATGCGCTGGAGGCAGTGGCGCGCGGGCGCACGACGCTGGTGATCGCCCACCGGCTTTCAACGATTGTGGATGCGGATCAGATCCTTGTGATGCGCGACGGACAGATCGCCGAGCGCGGAACGCACGCCGCGTTGCTGGAAGCAGACGGGCTTTATGCCGAGCTTTGGGCCCTGCAGGCCAGCGAGGATGCGCCTTCGGAAGTCGCCTGAAGGCCTGCCCTACTGCGCTGAAGCGGATGCCACCGCCATCGGCGGCGCGGCAGGCTCTGTGCCCAGGGCGATGAAACTGAAGCCGCCAACGAAGCCGAGGCTTAGCGCGAGAAGCAGTATTCGCATGTTGGTCATGTCAACCACCATAATGTCCGAGTCCCTTTTTACGGCGATGCACGCCCCCAATGCAGCGCCATGACGACAAGCGTATGACGAAATCGCCGGAAACAAAGTGAACCACTGTAAACTGTTTAGAATGAAGGCTGAAAAATGCCCCGCCCGGATCGTTCCGGGCGGGGAAGTGCGTCGGGGGTCGACAATAAACTTTGCACCTGCGTTCAGGGCAGCAGCACGCTGTCGATCACGTGAATCACGCCGTTGGACTGGCGCACATCGGCGATGGTGACGTTGGACCTGCTGCCCTTGCGATCGGTCAAGGTGAGCATTCGCCCATCGCTGCTGGCGACCAGGGTTTCACCCTGAACCGTAGTCAGGCTGGCCTTGCCGCCATTCTGCATCGCCATGGTCATCAGCTCTTTTGCGGTCAGCATGCCCGGCACGACATGATAGGTCAGCACGCCGGTGAGAGCGGCCTTGTTCGCTGGCTTCAGCAAGCTGTCCACAGTTCCGGCCGGCAGCTTGGCGAAGGCGGCATTGGTTGGGGCAAACACCGTGAACGGCCCGGGGCCTTGCAGCGTCGGCACCAGCCCGGCGGCGCTCACGGCCGCCACAAGCGTTGTGTGATCCTTCGAGTTCACGGCGTTATCAACGATCGTTTTCGAGGCATACATGGGCGCGCCACCGACCATCGGGTTGGCGGCGAGTGCGGGGGATGCGATCGCGGCTGCGATCAACAGGGTTTTGAAAATCATGCGAAATCCTTTGTCTGGAGTGTGAACGCCGGCGTCTGATCCTGTTACGCACAGGTCAGACGACAGGTTTCAGCGCGCCATCAAAGATTCGTCAGTTTTCCGGTTGCAACCACCGGACCGGTCGGCAGGCCAGTCGGCGAACCGCCCGCCGGCTCCAGGCTGACCGCGAGCACCGCGCCTTCGGCCACCAGCTTCAGAAGCGTGGGCGAAACGCTCACTTTCTGCACGCCGCCAAGATCGATAAGGCCCAAGGAACGCGGGGTGCCATCGGCCGGAATCAGCCAAAGCTCTGGCACCCGACCGTCGAGGTCTTCGCTGGCCACGGGTGACACCACGACACTGCTGCGGCCGGTGTCGAGCGAGGCCGTAACCAGCGCCCGGCCGCTTTCGGCGGCCAATGTTGCGGCTAGCAGATTGCCCTGCGTCGCGGCGGCAGGGGGTGAGGCAGCGGGTGCAGGCGGTGACGGTCGCGTGACCAGCAAAGCGAGCGCAAGCGAAGCGAAGGCCGCCGTTGCCCCTTGCCATAGCGCAAGCCGGCTCCACCAAGGAGCAATTGTTACGGGCGTAGCGGCGGGCTGGAACCCGTCCTCCTTGCCGATTTCTGCATCAATGCGGCTCCACAGCGCCGGCGAAGGAGCGATTGGCGCAATCTCTTCCGCCAGCGGCGCCAATTGCTCGGCCCAGTTGCTACACAGGGCAGCAAACTCCGGGTCGCGCGCCCGGCGGACCTCTGCGTCGGCGCGTGCCTTGCTGTCGAGTGTGCCAAGCGCCCACTCCATCGCCAGCATGTCCGCCGGTGTGAGGTCGTCAGGCAGGTCGTCGGTCATGACGCCACCCTTTCGCGCATCTGTCTGAGGCCGCGGAAAACCCAGGTCTTGATCGTGCCGACCGGCACCCCTTCGCGCGCCGAGAGCGCATCATAGCTCATGCCATCCAGATAGGCCGCGCGGATGACGGCGGCATGGCGCGGATCAAGCCCGGCCAGCGCACGGTGCACGGTGCGCTCGGTATCGTTCGCGTCGGCGAGTGAATCGGCCCGGGCATGCGGATCGGCCAGCGGCTCCAGCGCCTCGGGCGAGCCGGACGGGCGGCTGCCGCGGGCGCGGATGCGATCGATGGCCCGGTTGCGCGCAATCGTCAGCATCCAGGCGGCGGGGCTGGCCCGCGCCGGATCATATTCCGCAGCCTTGCGCCAGATTGTGATGAAAACCTCCTGCACGACGTCTTCGGCTTCCTGCCGATCCCCTATGATACGGGCCACAACGCCGAGTAGCTTCATTCCCATAGAATCATAAAGATGTTTAACGGCGGCGCGGTCTCCCCCCGCGATGCGCGCCAGCAGGGTTGCCGCGTCAACCGGTTCCCCTGCCACTAGTTCCGCACCACCATCTGAATGGGTCCTTCCGCACGCCCATGGACGAACTGGTCCACATAAGCGTTGCCGCTCGCATCCAGCGCGCTCACCGGCCCTTGCCACACAATGTTTCCACCATGCAACATAGCAACGCGGTCGGCGATCTTCCTCGCCGATGCCATGTCGTGCGTGATGGTGACCGCCGTTGCCCCCATCGCCTTCACCTGGGCGCGGATCAGATCGTTGATGACATCGGCCATGATCGGATCAAGACCGGTGGTGGGCTCGTCGAAAAAGATGATATCGGGTTCGGCGGCGATGGCGCGGGCCAGCGCCACCCGCTTCTGCATGCCGCCGGAAAGCTCGGATGGGCGCAGATCGGCGACATCGGCCGGCAGCCCGACCCGTGCCAGGGTTGCAATCGCGAGGTCGCGCAATTCCCGACCGCGCACCGCCTTGCCCGATGTCAGCGCGAAGGTGACATTGCGCCAGACGGGCAGCGAATCGAATAGTGCGCCGCCCTGGAACAGCATGCCGAAGTGGCTGCGCGCCTCATCCAGCGCGCGACCGGAAAGCCCGACCAGTTCCTGACCATCGAGCCGGATCGACCCGGCATCGGCACGGATAAGCCCCAGGATGCACTTCAGCAGAACTGATTTGCCGGTGCCGGAGCCGCCGATGATCACCAGCGATTCGCCGCGCGCCACTTCCAGGTTCACGCCATCAAGAACCCGCTTCGAGCCAAAGGCCTTGGCAACACCGGACAGGACGAGGGCCGCACTCATGCGCCGAACACCAGCACGGTGATCACAAGGTTGGTCAAAAGGATGAGGATGAAGGCGGTGACCACGGCATGGGTGGTTGCGCGGCCAACCCCGGCGGCACCACCGCTGGAATGATAGCCGTGAAAGCAGCCAGCAAGGGCGATAATGAAGCCGAACACCGCCGCCTTCACCAAAGACGAGACGACATCATCGGTTTCCAGAAAGCGCCGGGTGGTCTCCAGATAGCCGGCCCCGTTGAAGCCCAGCCGCGTTGTGGCGATCAGATAGCCGCCCATAACCCCGATGATGTTGGCCACCAGCACCAGCAGCGGCAGCATCAGTGTGGAGGCAAGCATCCGCGGTGCAATCAGATAGCGCCACGGATCGGTGCGCAAGGTGACCATCGCATCCAGCTGCTCGGTCACGCGCATGGTCGCAAGCTCGGCTGCCATGGCAGACGACACCCGGCCCGCCACCATCAGCCCGGCCAGCACCGGCCCCAGTTCGCGCACGATGGCGATGACCGTAACCGCCGGAACCGTGGACGACGCATTGAAGCGCGAGCCGCCGACATAGATCTGCTGCGCCAGCGCCGCGCCGGTGAACAGCGCCGTAAGGCCGACCACAGGAAGCGAAAACCAGCCGATCAGCGCCATCTGCTCGCCCAGCCGTGCCGGATACCAGGGCGGGCGCACGGCGCGCCCCAGCGCGGTGCCGGCAAAGATCGCGAGCTGGCCGATCACGCCGAACGCGCGCAACGCAAATGCGCCGAGCGCGATCAAGGGCAGCAACAATTTTGTCATATCCAGCAGCGCTCGTAGCGTCTGGAGAGCGATACGAGCAACTCATACTGTGAAAAACCCGCTGCGGCTGACAGCGCGGGCAGATCGTAGGTCAGCGGCAGCCAATCGCCCTCCCGAACATCGGTGCCGGTGACATCGATGGCAATCATATCCATCGAGATGCGCCCGGCCAGCGGCAAGCCATGCCCTTCGGCCACAAAATGCAGGTGCGGCTGCAACCGGCAGAAGACGCCGTCGGCATAGCCCAGGTTGACGATGGCGATGCGGCTGTCGCGCCCGGCGATCCAGGTGGCGCCATAGCCGACCGCGCCGCCTGTTGGCACATCGCGGATCTGGATGATGCGTGCCTCCGGCTGCACCACCGGGCGCACGTCGGCTGCGGGGTGCGGCAGCCCGCCATAGAGGCCGAGGCCGGGGCGCACGCCATCGAAGCTATAGTCCCGCCCCCAGCAGATGCCGGCCGAATTGGCCAGGCTGTGGCGCACAGTCGGTGTTGCCGCAACAACTGCGCCAAAGGCCGCAAGCTGCGCCGCTGTCTGCGGGTGTGCGGGATCATCGGCGCAGGCCAGGTGGCTGTGCACCGTGTCCAGCCGCAACCCTTCGGCGGCTGGCAGGTCTGGCAAAGCGAGGCCCAGCCGGTTCATGCCGGTGTCCAGCATCAGATCGGCGAGCCGCGACTGGAAGGTGGCGCGCCAGGCGGCGCATTGCAGCGCGGTGTTCAGCACCGGTCGGGCCCACGGCAAGGCCTGCGCTGAGGCAGCATCAGCGGGCGTGAAGCCATGCAGCACGCGAACCGCTATGCCATCTCCGGGATGGCCCAGCGCCTCGGCCTCCGCCCAGCTGGACACCGCCACCGATCGGCATCCCGCAGCAGCCAGCCGCTGCACCACCGCAATGGCGCCCAGGCCATAGCCATCCGCCTTCACCGCCGCGCAAGCCGGAACACTCGCCCGGCCTTCGAACCAGCGAAAATTGGCCTGCAGCGCCGCTGCATCCAGCCGGAGACGCAAGGCGGCTATTGCCATCGCACCGCTACGGCAGAATCTGGTTGAGCTCGATGAACGTGCCGTCCGGATCGAAGAAGTTGCAGCCCATCACGCGGATCGGCGGCCCGCCGTTGCGGCCCTCATAGGTTTGCAGCCGCGCCTCGGCGGTAAACTGCACGCCGGGCACCGCTTTTGCCATTTCGCACCGTTTCACGGCATCGTCAGTGTTGGTCACCAGCACATGCCCGCCCGGCCCCAGGCGCTTGGGGTATGGCGCATCGCTGTCAGGCAACGGCGGGTCGGTATATTGCATCAACCCGATCCAGCCGACCCAGGGATCATTGCCGTTCAGCAGCACCAGCCGGG
>JAIMJL010000002.1:35643-57078 GCA_020693225.1 Sandarakinorhabdus sp.
TCACCTTCAACCCCAGCACATCGCGGTAGAGCGCCAGGCTTTTTTCCATGTCGCGCACAAGGATCGTCAGGCGGCGGATGTCGGTCGGAACGCGCTCCTTCGGCGCATCCACGCCGGCTGCCGTTTGCGCCTGCCCCGGCAAGGCAAGCAGCATTGCCGCCAGACATGCTACAATTTTCATGGATTCCTCCCGATCATCTGTCGTCCGGCCCCAGCGCCGGGTCCAGATCGCGCGGCCGGACAAAGCGCGTCAGAACCGCACCACCCTCGCCGACATCGGCCCAGTGATCGGCGGCAAAGACCAGCGTGGCCAGCGTGGCGGTTGGATATTTCAGCTCGGCCTCGGCCCGAAGCGGATCGGATTGGCCTTCGCTGGCCAGCAGAACCATATCCTCCAGTCCGGGATTGTGTCCGATCAGCAGCAAATGGCCGATGGCATCTTCGGTTTCCTGCACCAGTGCAAACAGGTTGGCAGCCGATGCCATGTAGATGCGCTTGTCGAACTGCGCGGCAAGGCGCTGGCCGGTGCCGGCATCCAGCCCCTCGATGGTTTGCCGGATGCGCAGGGCCGGCGATGCCAGCGCCGCGTCGAATGTCAGGCCCTCATCGCGCAGATATTGCCCCATGCGCTGCGCGGCGCGGCGACCGCGCCCGTTCAGCGGACGATCGAAATCCCGCTCCACCGGATCATCCCAGCTGGATTTGGCGTGGCGCAACAGGCTCAAACTCTTCATGCGTCTGGCGGGTCCCCGGCGGTGTTGCCGGTTCCTACGGGGTGCCCGGCGGGCGCGCAATCCCCGCTGCCCGTGCCGCCGTGCAGAAAGGCCCGCGTCTGTTTCGACGCCTCGGCCAGCGTTACCCGCTGGACGGCAACTTCGGCTGGAAAGGCAGCGAGCAGGCGCGAAGGCACGGCTGCGCCGAGAAGCACGAAAACACCACGATCGTCGCCGCGCCGGATCAGCCTGCCGAACGCCTGCTGCAACCGCTGCCGCACCTGAACATCCTCATAGGCGCTGCCGCCGAAGGCCGCGCGTCGCGCATTCTGCAACACGGTCGGGCGCGACCAGGGCACGCCCTCGAAAATGATCAGCCGCAGCGAATCGCCCGGCACGTCCACGCCGTCGCGCAGCGCATCGGTGCCGAACAGCGTTGCCTGCGGATCGGCGCGGAACAGATCGACCAGCGTGCCGGTGTCCACCGCATCAACATGCTGGGCAAAAAGCGGCAAGCCGGCACGGGCCAGCCGGTCGGCAATGCGCGCATGCACGGCGCGCAAGCGCGAGATGGCGGTGAACAGCCCCAAAGTGCCGCCGCGCGCGGCCTCGATCAGCCTGGCATAGGCCAGCGCCAGAGAGGCCGTGTCGCGCGGTTGCACGTCGGTCACGATGAACACCCGCGCTTGCGTGCCATAGTCGAACGGGCTTCTCACACTGAATCGCTGCGGCTCCACCTCCAGATAGTCCGCCCCGGCCGCCAGTGCCATGTCGGCCCCCAGCGTGGCCGATGTCACCACAACCCCGTGCGCCTTGGCCAGCACCGCCCGCGCCAATGGCTTCAACGGATCCAGCCAGTGCCGCATCACGCCACAATCCAGTTCCCGCGCTTCGGCGCGCACCAGCACGAACCAGTCGACGAAATCCGGCTCGGCGTCATGCCCCAGCCGCGCCAGAAGCTGGCCCCAGGCAGCCAGCAGATCGATGCGCAATTGCAGGCCGGCGTCGGCGGCGGCAATGCGCGCGAGCCCGGGCGCGTCCAGCCAGTCAGGCTTTTCCTGCGCCAGCGCCCGCAGCCGCAGCTGCAACGCCAGCATGGCCTTCGCCAGCGCCGCCAGCGCCCTTGCTGCGGTATCCGCTGCCTCCAGCAACCCCGGTAACAGCGCCACGATGCCCACTTCCAGCGAAAAGCCGCGCTCTTCGTCGCTTGCCCGCGCCAGAACCTGCTCGCGCACGGCCGCCAGAAAGGCCTCCACCGGCCCGACCGGTTCCTGCGCGGCCAGCCGGCTCAGCCAGTCCGCCGCGGGCAATGTTCGAGCGGCCTCGACGATCGCGTCCACCGCCTCCGCTCCTTCGGCATCATAGCTGGACACGTCCAGCAGGCGCGCGGCCAGACCGCGCCGCCGGCCGGCCCGCCGCGTTGGCTTGTCCGGGCCGAGCAGCCAGCGGCGCATTTCGATCGCCTCGCCGCCGGTCAGGGCCAGCGAAAAGGCGCCGTCTGCTGCGGCGTGCAGATGATGGCCTTCATCGAACACGATCCGCTCCAGCGTCTGGCCTTCGGCGCGCGCCCGCGCGGCATTTGCCATCACCAGCGCGTGGTTGGCGATCACCAGCGAGGCCTGCGCTCCGGCGCGGATGCTGGCCTCGATGAAGCAGCGGCGATAGTGCGGGCAGGCGGCATGGATGCACTCGCCGCGCCGGTCACTCAGCGCCGGCAGGGCATTGCCGCGCCGGAACAGCCCCGGCAGCCAGCCCGGCAGATCGCCGCCCACCATGTCGCCATCGGTGGAAAAGCGCGCCCAGCGCGCCACCAGCTCGGCAAAGATGGCCTGCCGTCCGGCAAAGGCGCCCTGCAGCGCATCCTCCAGATTCAGCAGGCACAGATAATTCTCCCGGCCCTTGCGCACCACCACCTTGCCAGCCGCAACAAGCTCCGGCAGGCTGAGCGTCGCTTCTGCGCGCAACTGCCGCTGCAGGGCGCGGGTGTAGGTGGAAAGCCACACGGCTCCGCCGGTCTCGCGCGCGAACAGGCTGGCCGGGGCCAGATAGCCCAGCGTCTTGCCGATGCCGGTGCCGGCTTCCGCCACCAGCAGGTTCGGCCCGTCGCGGCTGTTGCGCGGCTGGAAGGCGTGCGCCGCCGCCTGGGCATAGGCCCGCTGGCCCTCGCGCGGCTCGCGCCGGTTTCCCGCCAGCCCACGCAACGCATCGGCGATTTCGCCGGGCTGCAGGGTCCGCACCCGTGCCGCCGGCCGCGGCGGCACATCCTCCCAGCAATCGAGAGCCTCGAACAGCGACTTTGCCTTTGCTCCCTGGGCTGGCCGCAGCGGCACCAGCAGCGGCGCCCATAGCCAGCCCCGGCGGGCCAGCCGGTCCAGCGCATCCCAGGCGCCTTCGCGCTCGGCCCACTGCGGCTGCTGCATCAGGGCCATAAGCTCTGCCACAAGGAGCTGCAGAAAGCCGGCCTCGGCGGCGCCCCCCGGGGCTGCCAGGCCCAGCTCTGATGCAAGACCCGAAGCCGATGGCACCGCAAAGTGTGCCGGCCGCACAAAGGCGAACAGTTCCAGCAGGTCGAGCCCCGACACCTCGCCAAGGCCAAGCCGCGCGGCGACCAGCGGCGCGTTGAGAAGGACGTGCGGGCTGTCAGCGAGCGCGGCAATCGCTTCCCCTCGCGACAGGGCGCGGATGCTGCCTGCACCATTGGGCGCATCGCTGCTGTTGCAGGCATCGGCGCGCCAAACCCCGGCATGGCTTGCCACCAGCGCCGGAAATGGCAAAGAGACGCGCATGTTCACCGGCCTTGATTCCCTGTCGCCATCCGATTTGCAAGTGCTGCATGCCGCTGCCGGCATCAGCAAGGCCTGGCCGTTTGAAGAAGCGCGCAAGCTGATTGCCCGCTACCCGGATGGCTATCCGGCCGGGGGCGTGCTGTTTGAAACCGGCTATGGCCCGTCTGGCCTGCCGCATATCGGCACCTTTGGCGAAGTGGTGCGCACCACCATGGTGCGCCGCGCCTTCGCCCTGCTGCAGCCGGACGTGCCAACGCGCCTGATTGCCTTTTCCGACGATATGGACGGCATGCGCAAGGTGCCGCCGCACCTGCCCAACCAGGAGCTGTTGGCCGCAGCCTTGAACAAGCCGCTGACGGATGTGCCAGATCCGTTCGGCACACACGCCAGCTTCGGCGCGCACAACAATGCGCGGCTGATGGCTTTCCTGGACCAGTTCGGCTTCGACTATCAATTCCTCAGCTCGACCGAATGCTATCGCTCCGGCCGGTTTGACGCGACCTTGCTGCGGGTGCTGGCCCACACCGATGCCATCATGGCCGCGGTTCTTCCCACGCTGGGGCCGGACCGGCGGGCAACCTATGCGCCGTTCCTGCCGGTCTGCCCGCGCACCGGCCAGGTGCTGCAAGTCCCGCTTACCGGGCGCGACGAGGCGGCCGGTACCGTCAGCTATGCCGATCCACAAACCGGCGAGACGGTGACGGTCCCGGTGACGGGTGGCCATTGCAAGCTGCAGTGGAAGGTGGACTGGGCGATGCGCTGGGTGGCGCTTGGCGTGGATTATGAGATGGCCGGCAAGGATCTCATCGATTCGGTGTCGCTGTCCTCAAAAATTGCCCGCATATTGGGAGCGCGCCCGCCCGAGGGCTTCAACTACGAGCTGTTTTTGGACGAACAGGGCGCGAAAATCTCCAAGACCAAGGGCAATGGCCTCACCATCGAGGAGTGGTTGCGCTATGCGCCGCCGGAGAGCCTGGCGTTTTACATGTTCCAGCAGCCGCGCGCCGCAAAGAAGCTGCATCTCGGCGTGATCCCCAAGGCGATGGACGAATATTTCCAGTTCGTCGCTGCCTATCCGGGGCAGGAGCCGAAGGAGCAACTGGGCAACCCCGCCTTCCATGTTCATGGCGGCCCGCCGCCGGCCTATGCGCCGCCGGTGAGTTTCGCGCTGCTGCTGAACCTGGTGGCGGTGGCGGGCGGGGCGGACGCGGCCATGCTGGGCCAATATCTGCAACGCTATGCCCCGGCCTGCGATCCGGGCGCCGATCCGCGCCTGCGCCAGATGATCGAGGCGGCGATTGCCTTCCATGCCGATCATGTCGCCCCGCATCTGGAGCGTCGGGCGCCGGATGAACGCGAAGCTGCGGCGCTGGCAGACGTGCTGCATTGGCTGGAAGCGAACCCTGAGGCCGATGCCGAGGCCATCCAGTTTGAAATCTATGAAACCGGAAAAAGGCATGGCTTCGAACCGCTTCGCAGCTGGTTCCAGGCGCTTTATGAAATCCTGCTCGGCTCGTCGCAAGGCCCGCGCATGGGCACCTTTTTCGCGCTATATGGCACAGCCAACAGCCGCGCGCTGATCGCGTCGGCGCTTGGCTGAGGCTGCTGCATGACCCTGTTTGTATCGATGATCGCATCCCTTGCCATGATGACCAGCATCGCTGCCGAAACCCAGCCGGGCCAGGCCGAGCAGGCGCTGGCCGCCGGGCGTTTCGCCGAGGCGGCGCTGGTGGGCCGCACAGCGCCGACCGCTTCGGGCCGCATTGCCGGGGGCCGGGCCACGTCAACGCTGGCAGCCTACAACACGGCTGACAAGGTGAAGGCAAAACAGATGCTGCTTCTGGCGGAATCGGATTTCGCAAGCGCACTGAAGCTGGAGCCGGGCAATCAGCCGGCAACGCTGCAGCAGGCGATTACCGTGGGCTATCGCGCCAAGCTGGAAAACTCCCCCGGGCTTGCCAGGCAGGCCAAAGCGGGCATCGAGGCGGCCATTGCCAAGAATCCGGGCGACCCTCTGGCGCTGGCGGCACTCGGCGGCTGGCATGGCGAATCGGTCGCCACTCTGGGCAGCTTCATTGCCGGGACGGCGCTGGGGGCAAAGAAAGCCGAATCGATCCGCTGGTTCGACAAGGCAATGGCGCTGGATCCGCAAGGGCCGGCAGTCCCCACCTTCTATGCCTTCACCTTGCTGGCGCTCGATGCCGGCAACGCTCCCAAGGCCAAGGCCCTGCTCACCCGCGCCGGCAGCCAGCCCGCCAGCGACGGCTTCGATCGCCTGTTGCAGGGCAATGCGCGCGATGTGCTGGCGCTTTTGGCAAAAGGCGACGTTTCTGCCGCCCGCGTTCTGGCCAAGCGACGCTCGCCGCTTGGCGCAGTCAGCTGATGCCTAGTAGCGGAACTCCAGCAGCAAGGTGAAGGAACGGCCGCGCGGGTCGGCAACGCGCGGTTCCCAGCTGCTGCCGGACCCGAAGTTGCTGTCGTAGGTGATGGCGAAGGGCGGATCCTTGTCGAAGATATTCTTGATGCCGGCAGTGATCTGCAACATCTCGAAGGGACGATAGGTCGCCGACAGGTTGTGCGTCACATAGCTGCTCACGCGCTTCACGAGATCGGGCGGCGTTACCACGCCCGAGGTCACGCCCGGCAGTTCCTGGTTTTCGTAGCCGTTGCGGAAGTTCTGCGTCAGCGAGACCGACCAATCATCCTGGCCATAGGTCAGGAAGATATTGTGCTTCCAGCGCAGGCCGAGATCGCCGCTGAACGAGAAGACGCCGACTTCGCTGGGGCCGTAGGGCTGGCCGTTGATGACCTTTGTACGCTTGCGAAGCAGATAGCTGCCGTCCATCCCGATCGACCAGTTGCCCTTCCACACATCGCCACTGGCGCGCGCCGTGAATTCAAGGCCTTCGGTGACCGAGCCACCGCTGTTGGTCCAGCGCCGATCGATAGCGATCAGATTGCCGGCCGCATCGCGGATGAACAGGTCCTGCAGCACGTCATAGTTGGGGATGATCTCGGTCAGCGTGTCGAGAATGCGCAGGGTTCCCTCGCGCTCGATATGCCACCAGTCGACCGAGAAGAAGATGCGGTCCGCCGGCTCGATTACCACGCCCAGCGAGAATTGCTTGGCGGTTTCCGGCCCCAGATCGCTGCGGCCACCGTTGATGATGTCGGGCTGGATGGATTCGCAGCCTGGCGTCACGCTGTCCACCTGGCCGCCGGGGCATTTGCCAGGATCGGCGATATCGCGGCCGGTGTAGAGCGATTCGGTCACCCCGTTGAAAATTTGGTTGAAGCCGGGGACCCGGAAGCTGGTGTTATAGGATCCACGGAACATGAGCTGCTTGATCGGCCGATACTTGGCGGCAATCTTCGGATTCGTGGTGCTGCCGAACCCGGTATAGTCATCAATCCGCAGCGCGCCGGTCAATTCGAACCCCTCGAACACGGGAACCAGCACTTCGGCATAGGCCGCCTTGATATCGCGCGACACTGAGTCGAGCGCGTTGGCATTGTCAAACGGTGCGGCGATGATCACCGGCCGTGCCGCCGCTTCCCGTGCGTCGCCGTTGAAGCTGTAGCTTTCCTTGCGATAGTCGACCCCGAAGGCGGCCTGTACCGTGCCCCCCGGCAGATCAAACAGCGGGCCCGAGACGGAGCCGTCGATCTGCCACAGCCCGAACTTGCCGCCATAGAGGACGACCCCGCGCGCCGACGCGCCCTCCAGCAACTGCAGGGCGGCGGCAGACTGGGTTTCCCCCGGTTGCAGGAACACATTGATGGAGCCGGTGTTCAGGGCATCGATGATGCCGTTGGCGATGACGTTGCCCGATGCATCCCGCGTGGTGTTGCGATAGTAATAGCCGCTGCCCAGCACGGATTCGGATTCACTGTAGCCATAGGAAACGCCGGCACGATAATCCCACGCGCCGGCCAGCGGGCCTTCGGCTCCGGCAGACACGCGCAGTGTTTTGGTGTTGGTCTGGATTTCGCGCGGACCGCACTCGATGCAGCGCCAGCGATACGACATCGGCAGCCCGCGGCGGCCTTCCAGTTCGGGGAAGGTGGCAACGATCTGGTTGAACACCCGATCATAGATCGCCGCATTTTCCGCAGTGCGCCGATAGGCATAATTCTGGGTGGAGGTGTTCGGCGTGATCTGCAGGTTGGAGAATCGCTTGGCTGAATCCGCGTCCGACCCGGTCAATTCGGCAAAGAGTTCGTGCGATCCCGCCCGGAAGGTGCCGCGGGCGATATAGCTGATGGTTTCCAGCGGCTGCTGCAGAACGGCGGCGCGCCCGGTGTCCCAGGCGCAGGCAAACTGCGCTTGCGGGAATTCCCACAGCTGATCGTCATAGGGCCCCATGCCATCAACCGAATTGCAACCCGCGCCACCCGGCAGATCGAGCACGTTGATCCCGCCGGATGCGCGAACAGTGGTGCTGCCGGGAACGAAAGGCGCGCCGGCAGCATTGTTCATGATGGTGCCAAGTGGCGTATTTGGCCCGATACCAAGCGGCAGAATCGTGGCGAAAGGGGTGCCGCGCGTGTCGGGCGAAACGCCGCGATTGGGCTGAAAGGTGTTGACGAAATCGCGCTGGTCCCCACGCAACGCCTTGTGGTTGCTGATGGAGATGCCGCCCATGAAGTTGAAGCCCTGTTCGTCGAGCTTGCCATAGCCGCCCATAATCGAGCCGCGGAAGATATTACCGCCGCCGGCCTCGGTCAGGTCCATGAAGCCTTGCGCCTTCACGCCTTCAAAATCCTTGTTGGTGATGAAGTTGATGACGCCGCCGACGGCATCGGTGCCATAAATGGCCGAGGCACCATCCTTCAGCACCTCGATCCGCTCCACCGCGAAAAGCGGGATCTGGTTAATGTCGACCACGCCACCGTTCAGGCCATGCGCCGGCACCCGGCGGCCGTTCATCAGGATGAGCGTGGCCGAAGCACCCTGGCCGCGCAGATTGGCCGATGACGCCCCGTTGTTGCCGCGCTGGGCTCCGTCCACCACGTCGGCGTTGGAAGCGAGATTGTCGAGACCGCTGCCGTTCGCTGTCAGCTGGGCAATGAATTGTTCCGGGCTGTTGATGCTTTCGCGGCGCAGATCCTCGGTGGTGAAAATCTGCAGCGGCAGCGCGCTGTCCTGCGGGTTCTGCCGGATCCGCGAGCCCGTCACGATGATGGCCTCCTGCGCCGCCTCGCCGCCGGCCGCAGGCGCCTGGGCATAAACGGGTGCAGCCAGCATGGAGCAGCAGAGAAGCCGGGCGGCCAGTTTCATCGACATGATTGAACCCCTTGGTTGATGCAGCACGCTCCGATGAGGCTGTGCGCCCGCCTTGGCTGGCGGATCATCACAATGGCCTTTCGTGCGATTGGCCATTCATCGGAACGTCATGTTCATCACGAACGCGGGCCATTGGAAAGCGCGACAGTCGCCGGGCCGACAAAAGTCTGGACAAATGTGGCTTCCGGGCAACAGGCCCGTTTCCCGGGGCGGGTGGAGAAGCCTATGCCGCCATCGCCTTTTCAAGATTGTCCACCACCGCCTGGAAGAAAAGCTCGGTGGTGAGCCAGGCCTGGTCGGGTCCGATGAGGAGTGCGAGGTCCTTCGTCATCTTGCCCTGCTCCACCGTTTCCACGCAGACGCGCTCCAGTGTTTCGGCGAAGGCGACAACCTCGGGCGTTTCGTCCAGCTTGCCGCGATGTTTCAGGCCACCGGTCCAGGCAAAGATGCTGGCAATCGGGTTGGTCGATGTCGGCTTGCCCTGCTGGTGCTGGCGGTAGTGGCGCGTCACCGTTCCGTGCGCGGCCTCGGCTTCAACGGTGGTGCCGTCCGGGGTGAGCAGTACGCTGGTCATCAGGCCGAGCGAGCCGAATCCTTGCGCCACCATGTCCGATTGCACATCGCCGTCATAATTCTTGCAGGCCCAGATATATTTGCCGGACCATTTCAGCGCCGACGCCACCATGTCATCGATCAGCCGATGCTCGTAGGTGAGGCCCTTGCTTTCATAGCTCGCGCGGAATTCGGTGTCATACACCTCCTGAAACAGGTCCTTGAAGCGGCCATCATAGGCCTTCAAGATGGTGTTCTTGGTGGAGAGATAGACTGGCCATTCACGGATAAGCCCATAGCTCAGGCACGATCGGGCAAAATCGCGGATGCTGTCATCCAGATTGTACATGGCGAGCGCGACGCCGGGCGTGGGATAATCGAACACCTCCTGTTCGATTTCCGCCGAGCCGTCTTCGGCCACCCACTTCAAGGTCAGCCGGCCGGGGCCGGGCACTTTGAAATCGGTGGCGCGATACTGGTCGCCGAAGGCGTGTCGGCCGATCACGAAGCTGTCGGTCCAGCCGGGAATCACCTTCGGGATGTTGGAGATGACGATCGGCTCGCGGAAAACAACGCCGCCGAGGATGTTGCGGATGGTGCCGTTCGGCGATTTCCACATCTTCTTCAGCTTATATTCCTCCACCCGCGCCTCATCCGGCGTGATGGTGGCGCATTTCACGCCCACCCCATGTTCGCGAATGGCGTTGGCGGCATCCACCGTGACCTGATCATTGGTGCGGTCGCGCTCTTCCACGCCGAGATCATAATAGCGCAGATCGATATCGAGGTAGGGCAGGATCAGCCGCTCGCGGATCCATTGCCAGATGATCCTTGTCATCTCGTCGCCGTCCAGCTCGACGACGGGGCCCTTTACCTTGATCTTGCTCATGCCAGCCTTCGCCCTTTTCGCGATGTCTCGAATGTCCCGGACGCTCTTATGCGGCAGGCAGGCGCGCGGCAAGGGCGTCAACCGACTCCAGCTGCTCCAGCACGGCATGGCAATTCGGCCCGACAAAGCCGCTGCCGAGCATGTGATCGATGAGCGCGATAAACGGCGACCAGAAAGCATTGTCACCCAGCAGCCACACCGGCTTGGCGTGCAGCCGCAGGTGCCGCCAGGAAAGGATTTCCACCAGTTCTTCCAGCGTTCCAAGGCCGCCGGGCAGCGCCAGCACGGCGTCGGCGCGTTCGAACATCAGCGCCTTGCGCGCATGCAAACTGCCCACCACCGCCATGTCGCGACACAGCGGCTCCGCCACTTCGAGGTCTTTCAGGAAGCGTGGAATGACGCCCTGAACGGTGCCGCCAGCGGCAATCGCCGCCCGCCCCGCCTCGCCCATCAAGCCCAGCGAGCCGCCGCCATACACCAGCGTCACGCCACGCTCGGCGACCAGCCGGCCGATCGCGGCAGCGGTGCCGGCGTGGCACGGATCGGCGCCAGACCGCGAGCCGCAGAACAGCAGCAGGCGGCGAATCTCGCGGGCATCGGCGGGCGGCACGGGGTCGTCGAGGGGGTGCGGTGTCATAAGCCGCGCCTTAGCATCGCGTTGCGCGGACTGCGACTCCTCCTGCGACCCTTCGCCCCGCTGGTGCGCTGCCCTCTTGCGATAAAGGGCTGCGCACGGCTAAAGCGAACGGTAAACACGCTAATCGGGATATTTGCATGGCAACCCAGACGCAGGGCACACCGCCGCTATCGGCTTCTCCAGACGAGGGCGTTCGTCGGCGAGACTTCATCTATGTTGCAACCGGAGCCTTCGCCGGCGTTGGTGCGGCGGCGGTTGCATGGCCTTTGATCAACCAGATGAATCCGTCGGCCGACGTGCTTGCGCTTTCCTCCATCGAGGTCGATCTGAGCAGCATCCAGCCCGGTCAGGCGATCAAGACCATCTGGCGATCGAAGCCGGTTTTTGTTCGCAACCTGACCGATGCTGAGCAAGCGGAGGCCAACAAGGTAGATATTGCCTCGCTGCGCGATCCGCAATCGCTTGCCGATCGCACACTGGAGGGCAACCGCAACTGGATGATCACCCTTGCAGTGTGTACGCACCTGGGTTGCATTCCGCTGGGCGCGGCGGAAGGGGAAGTGCGCGGTGATTACGGCGGCTATTTCTGCCCCTGCCACGGTTCGCACTATGATACTGCCGCGCGAATCCGCAAAGGCCCAGCGCCTTCGAACCTTGAAGTTCCGGACTATGCGTTCAAGTCCCCAACCCTTGTCGAGATAGGCTGATCGGTATGAGCTTCTCCTGGGCCAATCAATATCAACCGCAAAACCCGTTCATGCAGTGGGTGGATAGCCGTCTGCCGCTTCCGAGGCTGGTCTACAATGCGGTTGGTGCCGGCTATCCCGTGCCGCGCAATATCAACTACATGTACAATTTCGGTGTGTTGGCCGGCGTGGCCCTGATGGTGCAGATCATCACCGGCATCGTGCTTGCGATGCACTTCTCCGCCCATATCGACACGGCATTCGATTCCGTCGAGCACATCATGCGCGACGTCAATTCCGGCTGGATGCTGCGCTACATGCACATGAATGGCGCCAGCTTCTTCTTCATTGTGGTCTATTTTCACATCTTCCGTGGCCTTTATTATGGCAGCTACAAGGCGCCCCGCGAGGTCGTCTGGATGCTTGGCGTTGTCATTTTCCTGCTGATGATGGCGACCGCCTTCATGGGCTATGTGCTGCCCTGGGGCCAGATGAGCTTCTGGGGTGCGCAGGTCATCACGTCGCTGTTCAGCGCCATCCCGCTGGTGGGCGAGGCCATCCGTACCTGGCTGGTCGGCGGGTTCGCGCCGGACAATGCCACGCTCACGCGCTTCTTCTCGCTGCACTATGTGCTGCCGTTCGTCATACTCGGCGTGGTAATCCTGAAGATCTGGGCGCTGCACATTCCGGGTTCCACCAATCCGACCGGCGTCGATGTGCAGGGGCCGCAGGACACGCTGCCCTTCCACCCCTATTTCACCGCCAAGGATTTCTTCACGCTCTGCCTTTATCTGCTGATTTTCGCAGCAATCGTGTTCTTTGCGCCGAATTTCCTCGGTCACCCGGACAATTACATTCCGGCGAACAATCTCTCGACCCCTGCGCTCATTGTTCCGGAATGGTATTTCTGGCCGTTTTACGCGATCCTGCGCGCCTTCACGGTGGATTTCCTGTTCGTCCCGGCGAAGCTTTGGGGCGTCATCGCCATGTTCGCCTCGATCCTGCTGCTGTTCTTCCTGCCTTGGCTGGATAGCAGCCGGGTGAAGTCGACCGCCTACCGGCCGATGTACCGGATCTGGTTCTGGGTGCTCGTGGTGGATGTGATCATCCTGGCCTGGGTGGGCGGAGCGCCGGCGGCAGAGCCCTATGTGCGGATCAGCCAGCTGGCTTCGGCCTATTATTTCGCCCACTTCCTGATCCTGCTGCCGCTGCTTTCGATGATCGAAAAGCCGCTTCCGATGCCCAACAGCATTGCCGAATCGGTTTTGGCAAAGGTGCAGAAGAAGGGCGGCAACACGGCAGGTCTCACAGCCCCGGTTGCGCCCGGCGCAGTTGCGGCTCCGGCCGAATAAGGAATAGGATCCATGGTTCGTCTGTTTGGCCTCGGTGCCGGTCTGGTCTTCGTTATTGCCCTGCTTTGGGGTGCTGTGCAGCCGCGCGAAGCGGTGGTGCCCGATCCGGTGAAGGCCATTCACCTGCATCCGGAACAGGTGAAATTCTCGCACGACGGCGCGATGGGCGTTTTCGGCACCTTCGATCGCGCCCAGCTGCAACGGGGCTACCAAGTCTACAAGGAAGTCTGCTCGGCCTGCCACGGGCTGGAGCGGGTTGCGTTCCGCAACCTGCAGGACATCGGCTTCTCGGCCGAGGAAGTTCGGGCGCTTGCCAGGGCAAAGGAAGTGCCATCCATCGATCCACGCACCGGTGAGCCTTCCACGCGTCCTGCCCTTCCGGCTGACCGCATCCCAGGCCCCTTCATCAATGAAGTCCAGGCCCGTGCGGCCAACAACAATGCGCTGCCGCCTGATCTTTCGCTGATCGTCAAGGCGCGACACGATGGACAGAACTATGTCTATTCGCTGCTCACCGGATACGACAGGCCGGTGCCTGCCGGGCATGATGTGCCGCCGGGGCTGAACTTCAACCCCTATTTCCACTCGGTCAACATCGCCATGGCACGGCCGCTGCAGGATGATCAGATCACCTATGCGGATGGCACCAAGGCCACCACCGACCAGATGGCCCGCGATGTGACGACCTTCCTGCGCTGGGCGGCCGAGCCGGAGCTGGAAAAGCGCCGGCAAATCGGGGTGGCATCGGTCATCTTCCTGACCATCCTGTCGTTCCTTGCATTTCTCACCTATCGCAAGGTCTGGGCCAACATCCCTCACTAGGCTCTTCCCCTTTCATCCCCGCTCCGCCATGGGTGCCGCATGAAACTCGGCATCATTGGCGGCAGTGGTCTCTATTCGATGCAGGCTCTCCAGAAGGGCCACTGGCGCACGATCGAGACCCCGTGGGGGCATCCGTCTGATGCCCTGCTCGAAGGCGAAATTGCCGGCCTTCCTGTGGTGTTTCTGCCTCGCCATGGCCGCGGGCACCAGCTGGCACCCGGTGAAATCAACTATCGTGCCAATATCGCAGCCCTGAAAGCAGCGGGATGCGCGCTGCTGCTCTCGGTTTCCGCCTGTGGCAGTTTCACCGATGCCCTGCCGCCCGGCCACATCTGCCTGGTAGACCAGTTTGTCGATCGCACGCACGGGCGCCCGAAAAGCTTCTTCGGTGATGGCCTGGTGGTGCATGCCAGCCTCGCCGATCCGGTGGCAGACGATCTGCTGGACCGGCTGGCGGCCGCGGCTGACGAGGCCGCCATTCCCTGTCAGCGGGGCGGCACCTATCTGGCGATGGAGGGTCCGCAATTTTCAACCCGCGCCGAATCCCGGCTGCACAAGGCGCAAGGCATGGACGTGGTGGGGATGACGGGCATGCCGGAGGCCGCCCTCGCCCGCGAAGCAGAGATGGCCTATGCCATGGCCGCGATGGTTACCGATTTTGATGCCTGGAAGGATGCGGCTGTGAGCACCGCTGCCGTTATCCAGACAATGGCGGCCAACACCGAAAAGGCACAGGCCTTGGTGCAGGCGCTGTGTCGGCGGCTGGTGGACTTTCCGCTCCCGATACCCAGCCGGCAGGGTTGGGAATGCGCGCTGGACAGCGCCATCGTTACCCCGCGCGCCAGCTGGCCGCGCGAGGGGGCTGCGCATTTGCGCGCGATTGCACCGAGGCTTTTTGCATGACCGACTTGGTTGCCCGGCATATCCGCGCCGTCCCGGATTTCCCCAAGCCCGGTATCCTGTTCCGGGATCTTTCTCCCTTGCTGGCCAGCGCCGAGGCCTTTCAGGCGACCACGGCAGCTCTCGCGGCGCTGGCCGAACCCTTCGACCTGATTGCCGGGATCGAGGCGCGCGGGTTTCTGTTTGGTGCAGCACTGGCGCAATCGATGCAGCGCGGGATGGTCATCGTGCGCAAGCCCGGCAAACTGCCCGGTGCCACCATCGCCCACGACTACGCGCTGGAATATGGCACCGATCGGCTGGAGCTTCTGGCCGACGCGATCCCGCAAGGGGCCCGCGTTCTGTTGGTGGACGATGTGCTTGCCACCGGCGGCACGGCAGAGGCGGCCATTCACCTGCTGCGCAAGGCGGGTGCTGCTGTCGCGCAGGCACTTTTCGTGCTGGAGTTGCCGGACCTGGGAGGTGCCGCCCGGCTTGTCGCCAGGCAGGTTAGTCCTTCAGCCGTGGTGCGGATGTAACCGCGCCGCCTCAGGCGGCGGGCACCTCCGGCTGCAGCATCCGGTGCAGATGCACGACCACATATTTCATGGCTGCGTCATCCACGGTTCGTTGCGCTTCGCTGCGCCACGCCGATTCGGCACTGGCATAGTCGGGGAAGATGCCAACGATGTGCAGATTGTCGGGATCTTCAAAGACCATGCCGCGCGGATCTTTCACGCGGCCGCCAAAAACAAGGTGAAGTTTGCTCATGAAAGCTCCTGAAATTCCCGGCTGATGCGCGTCATTTCGCTGGCCAGCCAGCTTTCGAAATCCGCGCCTTCCCAGGCACGGTGATCGCCTTGTGCATAGCAAAGCGCATTGCGGTGGTAAAAGGCGGCGTTCAACCGGTTGGCGATCCAGCTGTTGGCGGATCGGATAACTCTGGCCGGGCTTCCTACCACGATGCTGTTGGCCGGAATCTGTGTGCCGTCTTTCACATAGGCATGCTGACCGACGATCGAATTGTCGCCGATGTGGCTGCCGCCATAGATGGTGGCGTTGATGCCAACCAGCACATTGTTGCCAAGGCTGCTGCCATGAATCGTGGCGTGATGGGTGATGCTGCAATGTGTACCGATAACCACCGGCCTGCCCGGATCGGTGTGGATCATCGCGAAATCCTGGATATTGGTGAAGGCGCCGATTTCGACATGGGCGGCTTCCGAGCGGATGACCGCGTTGCACCAGATGGATGACCCCTCGTGCGCCGTCACCTTGCCATAGAGGGCGGCAGACGGATGCACGAAGGCAGCGCGGGACACATCGACAAGCGGCATGACCTCCGCTTATTTGGCCTTGCGCATGAAGTCCACCAGCGCATCGAAGCCATTTTTCTCGATGTAGGCGTTGAAATCCGCTTCCTGGGTCAGCGAGACGTTCACGCCGTTGACGGTGACGTTGGATATCAAAGGCTTCGCATCCGCCATTTTCACCGCCCAGATCGCATCGATCGGCTTGCCGCCCTTGGGGTCGGTGATCCTGGTGTGCACATCCACATCGCCGCGCGTACCACGCGGTGCCGAGCGCACGACGCTCACCTTGGCGCTGGAGAAATCATACAGCCGATCGGAATAGGTGTTGACGAAGAAGTCTGGCAGCACCTCGCGATAGGCCTTGAGCTGGGCCGGGGTCAGGCTGGCGCGATGGCGGCGGATCAGGCGCAAGCCGGCCTCGTCAACGGCAAAATTGGCCTTCAACAGTGTGTTGAACTTGCTGCGCGCTGCATCGCGGGAGATCGACTTGTCGCGCAGCACCGCAAATGCCTCATTGGCCAGGCGATCCACAAAGGCAGCGGCCACCTGCACCTGCGCCGGAGTGGCTGCAGCCGGTGCGGCTTGTGCAAGAGCAGGCTGCAACGGAACGGCGAAAGCCATGGCAATGGCGGCAAGGACAATTTTCATGCAACAGTTCCAGATGGTTGTCAGATGACTGACTGCCGAACCAAAACGGGTCAGCTCTGCTGCCTTATGGGCCGCAGCGGCTGAACCCGCGTTGAATGCTGGCCCTATTTGCCCGCGCGAATGCGTTCCGCAGCGGCGTTCACAGCCTCGGCCAGCATGGACTTTGCCACATCCACCAGCTCGTCCAGCCGATGCCGTGCGGCCGATGCGTTGACACCGCTGCCTTCCAGCGAGGCGCTGGCGGCATCGAGGGCTTGTTGTACCCCATGCTTGGCCTTGCTGGTCAGGCTGTCGCGCGATGGACCCATCAGCGCATTTTCGCGCGGCGATCGCGGCAGCATCGCACCGATGATGGCACCGATGGCAATCCCGATAATTACCACGCTTGTGGGATGCTCTTCTGGCTGCCGCTTGACCCACTGGCCTGCCTCTGCGGCAGCCTCGCGCGCCCGTTCTGCGGCTTCGTGCGCCCGGATGGCCGCATCGTGTGCCGTTTCGCGGGCGATGTCGGCGGCATCATGGGCAGCCTCGCGCGCTGTCACGGCAGCGCCGGCAGCTTTCGACCGCGCCGAATAATATGCCTCGCCTGCCATGTTTCCGAGCGTCTCCGCTTCACTTTTCACCTTGTCCCAGCCCTTTGCAGCCTCTTCCTTGGCCTGGTTCAAGCGCGGCTGGGCCACACGATATTCCTGATTGTAGGCGGCATAGAGCGGAACGGGCTTTGCCTTGCGCGTGGCGCGGGCGCTCACGGCTGCGACCGCAATCGCGGCAATTGCACCGCCCACAAGCAGCGTGCGGTTGTCCCTCGCCCAGGAGAGGCCGTCATCGGTGATGTCGTCGATCAGGGAATGCATCTCGCTCATTGCCTTGCTTGCCTCCTGTCGGGCAGCACCACGCGCCTGCTGCAAACCCGAGTTTATGAGATTCTGCGGTGTCAGGCGAACCGACAGTTCGTCAAGGTTGCCGGCCAGTCGGGCGCGTTTTTCGGCAATCTCGGCCATCAGAACGGCCGGATCGGTCTTATCCTCAGCCATTCTCGGCACCTTCTTCGGCTAAGATGCCACGGGAGCGAATCGCCTCCGCCCTGGTCTGCAACATATCCAGATCAGCGGAGATGCGCGCAAAGGTCTGCACCGGAAGCAGTGCTTGTTTGCGAATCGCGCCTTGTCCGAACGCAACCAGCGCAAGGCCCAGGAGTGCCACCACTGCGGCCACGATCAAGAGCGCCGCCAGCAAACCCAATATGCCACTCAGCGCGACGATTCCGGCGACGGTGAGGAAGGTCAGTGCCAGCACCAGCAACACACCACCCACCGCAATGCGCGCTGCCGCGCCTCGAAATGCAGCCACATTGGCACGCGTTTCCAGTGTGGCGAGGGTCAGCTCGGCGCGTAGCAAAGAGCCGGTATCGGCGGCAACTTCGGTGATCGTCTCGGCGATGGAGCGCGGCGCGGCCGCACGCGTCTCCGCGCCGCCAGGCGCGGACGAATGGGCCGCTCCCGTACCGCCGTGCCGGTCTTCCATTGCCTCAGTCGGACGAGCTGGACTTCAGGAAGCGTGCAAGCGCAAATCCGATAACCGCAGCGGCACCCACCGCGATGGCAGGATGCTCCTTCACGAAGCCCTTGGCGTCGGCGGCCATGTCGTCGACACTCTTGTTCTTCAAGGTGTCGGAGAAGCGATCAAGCCCATCGGCGGCCTTGCTGGCATAATCGGCGGCTGCCCTGGTCTTGCCATCGGCATATTTGTCGGCGACTTCGCGCGTCTTGTCCGCGAGCGTGTGCAGGCCGTCGGCGGTCTTGTCCTTGCCGGTGGTGGCGGCATCCTTCAGCGTGGTGCCGGCCTTGTCGGCATATTCGCCTGCCTTGTCCTTCAGATCGTCGAACACCCTGGCGGCCTTGTCGGCCGCGGACTTGGCGGCTTCTTCGGCGCTCTCCATCGCGGTGCGAGCGGTCGCCTCTGCGTTGGCGGCGACATCGCGCGCTGCATCGGCAGCGGCATTGAACGTTTCGTTGGTCGAAGCCATGATGATGGTGCCTTTCCTGGTGGGCCTAACCCTTAAAGTAGGAACCGCGCGTTAAGTTCCAACCCTAGCAGCCGCAGATTCTGCTAGTTTCAATAGACTTCGAAAAGTCCGGCGGCTCCCATGCCGCCGCCGACGCACATAGTAATCACCACATATTTCACGCCCCGGCGCCGGCCTTCGATAAGCGCATGCCCCGTCATCCGCGCGCCCGACATGCCATAGGGGTGGCCGATGGAAATGGCGCCGCCGTTCACATTCAGCTTTTCCTGATCAATCCCCAGCACATCGGCGCACCGCAGCACCTGCACGGCAAACGCTTCGTTCAGCTCCCACAGGCCGATATCGTCCATGGTCAGTCCGTTGGCCTTCAGCAGCTTGGGAATGGCATAGACAGGGCCGATTCCCATTTCGTCCGGCTCCACCCCGGCCACCGCCATGCCGCGATAGGCCCCCAGTGGCGCCAGCCCGCGGCGGGCGGCCTCGCCGGCCTCCATCAGCACGCAGGCCGATGCGCCATCTGAAAGCTGCGATGCGTTGCCCGCCGTGATCACCCCGTCGGCGATCACCGGCTTCAGCCCCTTCAGCCCCTCCAAGGTGGTTTCCGGGCGGTTGCCCTCATCCTTGCTGGTCGTCACTTCGTGAAAGGTGACCTCCTTGGTTTCCTTGTTCACCATCGCCATGCGGCTGGTCATGGGCACGATCTCGTCGTCAAACTTGCCGGCCTGTTGCGCTGCCGCCGTGCGCATCTGCGACTGGAAGCTGTATTCGTCCTGCCGGTCGCGGCTGATGCCATAGCGTTTGGCGACGATTTCCGCCGTCTGCAGCATCGGCATGTAAATGGCGGGGTGCATGGCAACCAGGCTCGGATCGCCCTCCACCCGCATCTTGTCATTCTGCACCATGGAAATCGAATCGATCCCGGCCCCCACGGCGATCTGCATGCCGTCCACGATGATCTGCTTGGCGGCCGTAGCGATCGCCATCACACCGGAAGAACATTGCCGGTCCATCGATTGGCCGGATACGCTGACCGGCAGCCCGGCGCGCAGCAGCGCGGTGCGGGCGATGTTATTGCCCTGCACGCCCTGCTGCAGGGCAGAGCCCATCACCACATCGTCAATTTCCGGGCCTTCCAGCCCGGCGCGGCTGACCGCATGCTGGATGGCATGGCCGCCCAACGTCGGCGAGGGTGTGGCGTTGAACGCGCCGCGATAGGCCTTGCCGATCGGCGTGCGGGCGGTGGATACGATAACGGCTTCGCGCATGAATAGTCTCCCCGGATGGTCAGGCTGGTTCAGTCAGGTTGGTCGGTCAGATATACTGCAAGGTTACCCATTCAGCCGCGAGTGCCGGCTTCTCCTCGCCCTCGATTTCCACGCTGACGGTAACGATCGTCTGCACCACGCCGGGTGATCGTTCGGACACGTCCTGCATCCGGAAATGCGCCCGGATCCGCTTGCCGCTTTTCACCGGCGCCAGAAACCGCACCGAATTGAGGCCATAATTCACCCCCATTTTGGTGCCCTCGATCCCCGGCAGAACCGTGTAGGCCATGCCGGACAGCAGCGAGAGGGTAAGGTAGCCGTGCGCAATGGTGGTGCCAAACGGCGTTTTTGCGGCCAGTTCCGGGTTCACATGGATGAACTGGTGGTCTCCGGTCACGTCGGCGAACTGGTTGATTCGCTCTTGTGACACCTCGATCCACTCCGAGGTTCCAAGGTCGCCGCCCTTTAGCGCCATATAGTCTGCCAGCGGCAATGCCCGTCCCATGCGCGTCTCCCCGTTGCTGGGGCTCGTCCTACTCTTGCGGGCTCGTGGATGGCAAGGCGCGCTTGGGCCGCTTGGCGGCGCGGACGGCATGCTCGCCGCTCTCCGGCACCACGATCTGTCCGTCCGGCCCGGCCAGAAAGCTCGTTTGCGACGGATAGGCAAAGGAAATGGCCAGTTCTTCAAACCGTTTGATGATGGCGATGCCGATGGCGTGCCGTTCGGCCATCATCGTCACCAGCCCCGGATCCTCGACATGAAACACCAGTTCGAAATCCAGCGAGGAGGCAGAAAAGGCGATGAAATGGGCCCGATCGAAGCGGCAGAGCTTGCGCGCCGAAACGATCTTCTCCAGCTCGGTCGGAATTTTCAGCATCAGATCCGGCCCGGTCTGATAAATAACTTGCAGCGTCAGCACGATCCGGCGCTCGGTGTAGTCGGCGAAATTGTTGATCTGCTGGTTGAGCAGGTTGGTGTTGGAAATCACCACCATTTCGCCCGACAGCGCCCGCAACCGCGTGGTCTTCAGCCCGATATGCTCAACCGTGCCCACGATGCCGACCGGCCCGCCCACCTGAATCGTGTCACCGCGCTTGAAAGGCTGATCCAGGAGAATGGA
The DNA here is from genome assembly GCA_020693225.1 of Sandarakinorhabdus sp. Taxonomy (GTDB): domain Bacteria; phylum Pseudomonadota; class Alphaproteobacteria; order Sphingomonadales; family Sphingomonadaceae; genus Sandaracinobacteroides. The sequence continues at coordinate 56,620 of JAIMJL010000002.1, forward strand.
AAGCGCCGCAAACAGATCGGCAAATATCCCCTGTGCCGCCAGACCGATGGCAATACCGCCGACGCCCAGACCGGCGACCAGCGCCGTGACATTCACCCCCAGATTGTCAAGCAGGATGATGAAGGTGATCGTCCAGACGACGACATTGATGAGAATGGTGAGCACGCCGACCGCTGACGACATGGTCGCGTCTTCTTCCTCGGTCTGCTTTGCCCGCGCTTCCACCAGAGACACCAGCAGTTCGCGGATCCAGAAGGCGCCCTGAAAGGCGGCAGCGATCGTGAACAGAAAGCCGATCAGCGTGTCCCATGCTCCGGGGCCGCCAAAGAAGGTCACAACGATCCGGGCGGATGCAGCTGCGAGGAAGAAGCTGCGCGTTCTCGATACAACGCGCAGTGCAACCCACGTCCAGTTGCCGAAAATATTGTGCCGGGCCAGCCGCTTGCGCGCCCAACCGCG
>JAIMJL010000002.1:57206-62607 GCA_020693225.1 Sandarakinorhabdus sp.
GGCCAGCCGCTTGCGCGCCCAACCGCGCAGCAGCAGCAGGCCGAAATACAAGCCTATGCCAAGGGCAATGCCGCCGATTGCCCCGAGGCTATCATTGCGCACCCACTGGAAAAGCTCGCGCGTAAGTTCTTCTGCCTGGTTGGGCAAATTGAGGACCTCGATGCCGGCATCCTTGATCAGATCTGGACGGGCGGCGGCATCGGGAGTGGCAGCAATGCGAAACAAGGGCATGGCGCAAACGTCTAGCCTGCCCCGGCACACCCTGCCAAGCCTGCGGCGAGGGCATGCGCTGTGATTGACTGCGCGCCCCTGTGGCAAAGGGTGGCTTTGCCAATGCGCCGCCCGCTGCTTAAAGGCTCGGCGATGGTTCCTGCCCACCTCTGTCCGCAAGCCTCGCCTCCCACCGCCCTGGTCACCGGCGGAGCCCGGCGCATCGGCGCCGCCTTCTGCCGTGCCTTGGCAGACGACGGTTGGCGCGTGCTCATCCACTGCCGGCAATCCCGATCTGAAGCCGATGCACTGGCCGCCGAGCTGGCGCAGGCCGCGGCGCATCCGCCGGCGGTGGTGCAGGGCGACCTGGCCAGCCCCGACATCGGGAAGGAGCTTTTTTCTGCCGCTCCCGGCCCCGTTACCTTGCTGGTCAACAATGCGTCGGGGTTCGAGGAAGATCAGCTGGATACGTTCCAGCCGGCGGTCTGGGATCACCATATGGCGGTGAATGCGCGCGCGCCGGCGCTCTTGACCCAGGCGTTTGCCGCGCAATTGCCCGCCGGTGTTGGCGGTCTGGTTGTCAATCTGCTCGATTCCAAGCTGCGTGCGCTCAATCCGGATTTCTTGAGCTACACCGTCTCCAAGATTGCGCTGGGCGGCTTCACCGAACTGGCGGCGCGCGCGCTGGCGCCGGCGATTCGCGTCAATGCCATCGCGCCGGCGGTTACACTTGTTTCAGGGCCACAGAGCCGCGCCAATTTTGCCGCCGCGCACGTGCTCAATCCGCTGCAAACCGGGGTGGATGTGGAGCATCTGGTATCAGCCTTGCGCTATCTCATCGCGACACCCACGGTGACCGGCGAAACCCTCACGCTGGACAGTGGCCAGCGCTTTCTGGCGCTGCCGCGCGATGTTGCCTATATGGTGCCGCGATGACACGTCTTCCCTTGAACAAAGCCCAGCCGCAGCTTGCGCCGCGAACTCACAAGGTCCTCCTGCAGGAGCTGGCGGTCGATGCGGATATCGGCTTCCACGACTTCGAGATCGGCACGCGGCAGCGGCTGTTGGTTTGCGTGGAGGTCATGCTGGATCTGGCGCACTGGCCGCAGGCCGATACCCGCGAACAGGCCTGGAATTATGACTTCATCCGCACCGGGATCCATGCGCTGGTGCGGGACAGGCGCTTCAACCTGCAGGAAACGCTGGCGCAGGAAATTTTCACAATGATTGTCGCGGTCGAAGGGGTGATTGGCCTGAAGGTCACCACCCGCAAGCCGGATGTTTACCCGGATGCCAAGGCGGTCGGGATCGTCATTTCCAGCGACTGAGACTGCGGCGGGGCGATGCCCGCGTGGAGCAGCTATGCAGCTATCGCGTCGAGCGACGCCCGCAATCGCCAAGGCTTAACCGCGCTGCTGCATAGTCATCGGCCAGCCCCGCCACGTTGGTCAACTGATCCGGCAGAACCGGCGGCAGCCCGCAAGCCAGCGCGCGCCAGCGCAGCGTCTGCGGCACGATCGGGGTGGCGCGGTCGATCACCTCGCCGGTGGCCAGTGTGATGCTGGGCGGCTGGCCGGGCATTCGCTGCACAACAAGGGTCGCCGGGCTTCCCCCTTCGGTTGCCAGAAAGAACTGACTTTCCGACTGGCCTGCCACGGTGCCCTCGCTGTGAAAGCCATCGCTCACGCGGGTCACCATCAGCCCGGCCGCGCCCGGCCGCGTTGCCTCTATCAGGATGGCTCGCACCATGGCCTCTGCCTCCGGGGTCCAGCGCTGCATCGCATCGGCCCGGATGAGCCGCAGCTGTTGCACTTCGGCATTGCGGCTGCCGGAAACCGGCTCGGCAAACAGGATGACCGGCGTGCCCGCGCCGAAGGGCGGCCTGCCACGCGGATCGGCAGGGCCCTGCCACAGCCATTCGGCGCGCGCCGGCAAAACCGCGGGCGCCTTCAATGCCGCCTTCAGCTCCGCCTCCATCAGCGCACGCACCTCGCCGGTCGGCACATCTGGCGCGATGCGGCGTGAGAGCTTGCCCGCCTTGTCGATGGTGGCCACGATCACCGCCGGGCTTGCCAGTGCCATATCTGCCCAATCCGTCCACCCTGGCACCCCTGGAGGCGCTGTCTGCGGTTGGGCTGCGGTCGGCACCACGCTCAGAGCAACAAGAGCCAGTGCGAGACTGCAAAAAAGCCGCGAAAGAAGCTTCGGGCGGCGCGGGAGAAGACGGTTCACACCATCGGTCTAGCGAAAACCGGTTGCGGCTGAAAGGGCCGGGGGGTATCAAACGCCTGCTGAGGGCATGCGCTGGCGCAGGCTAGGTCGATATGGTTCGCGGGATGTGGCAGCAAGGCCGCAGCACAATCCGGCGCCCACTTGGCCTGACTGACAAAAGCGTTTGCAGCTTGGCGATGGGAGTCGGTAAGGGGCGTTGTCCGAATCGGATTTATCTATGTTGAAACATAATGTGTGGTAGCATGGAGCGTGAAGATCGGATCGCGGCAAAGACGGGTTTCGGGAGCTTCGGCAGGGTCTGATCGGTCGAAGCTGGGATGGATTGAAATGTGCAAAAGGGTCGTAGTGCTTCGTGCGCCGACCGGGTCGCAATGGCCGGAAACTACTGGCCGGGTAAGGGAGTGGCAGGGCGTCTATGTCATATCTTCAAGAAGAGAAGATGAGTCAGCGGAAGCTGGTGGCGATCATATTGGTCGGCCTTTTGCATCTTCTTCTCGGCTATGCCCTGATTACCGGGCTCGCGGTCGAAGTGGTGAAGAGCATCACGGGTCCGCTGGAAACCGTGAACATCGAAGAGCAGGCGCCGCCGCCGGACGAGCCGCCACCGCCGCCGCCGAAGCTGGAAGATATTCCGCCTTACGTCCCGCCGCCGGATGTGCAGATCCAGGTGGATTCGGCGCCGCCGCCCACAATTACGACGCAGACGGCGACGCCGCAGCCCCAGCCAACCTTCGTGCCGCCGGCGCCGCCAGCGCCGCCGGTTGTGCAGGCTCCACCAGCTATCCCCGGAACACGGGCGATCCCCAACAGGCGCAACCGCGAAATTTCGCCGGATGACTATCCCGACGCGTCTCGCCGCGCCGAAGAACAGGGCACGACCGGCATTCGCGTGACCGTCGGCACCGACGGACGCGTCAAGAATTGTGAAGTGGTGAAATCCAGTGGTTACAACCGTCTGGATGAGCGTGCATGCCAGATTGCAACGCGGCGCTGGCGCTTCACCCCGGCAACCGAGAACGGCCAGCCTGTCGAGTCGCTGTCCACGGTCAACTATGTCTGGCGCCTGGAAGACGGGCGCTAGACCAGTACAGGCGTTTTGCTGAGATCACGAAGAACCGATTTTCAACCAATTTCGACAAAAGGGACTATTTATGGCTGATGTGACTGCAGAGAACCCATATGGCTTGGTGGCCGCTCTCGAACAGGGCGGCATCATCGCCCAGGTGATTTTTGGCATCATGGTGGTCATGTCGATCACCAGCTGGTTCATCATGTTCACCAAGTGGTGGGAACAGAAGAAGCTGATGGCCGAGGCGATCGAAGTGGAAAAGAAGGTCTGGTCTGCCCCCAGCCTCAAGGATGGTGCGGCCAAGCTTGATAAGGGCTCGGCCTTCCGTCAGCTGGCCGACGACGGCCTGCGCGCTTACGATCACCACGAAGGCAAGCTGACCGACCAGATCGACCAGAATGAGTGGGTCACGATGACTCTGAACCGTTCGGCCGGTCTGATCTCGACCAAGCTGCAATCCGGCCTCAGCTGGCTCGCTTCGGTGGGTGCAACGGCTCCGTTCATTGGTCTGCTCGGCACCGTTGTCGGCATCTATCGTGCGCTCATCAACATCGGCATCGCCGGTCAGGCGTCGATCGACAAGGTCGCCGGCCCGGTCGGTGAAGCCCTCATCATGACAGCCGTCGGCCTCGCCGTCGCCGTGCCTGCGGTGCTCGGCTACAACTATCTCGCCGGACGCAACAAGGCGATCATGGAAAAGCTGAACATCTTTGCTGCCGACGTGCACGGCTATCTGCTCTCGGGTGCGCGCATGGCGCGTCCGGCTGCAGCGGTCGCTGCTGCTCCCAAGCCCGCAACCAAGTAAGCCCGGCATGACCGAGAAGGGGACTTTCCCATGGGAATGAGTATGGGCAACTCTGATGAAGAGGGCGGCCTGATGTCGGAGATCAACACCACGCCCCTCGTGGACGTGATGTTGGTGCTCCTCATCATCTTCCTCATCACGGTGCCGGTCGTCATCCAGACCGTTCCGGTGGTGCTGCCGAAGGTGTCGAACATTCCGACCACCACCAAGCCGGAAAATGTCCCCCTCTCGGTTGATGTCAATTGCGATGTTTTCTGGGGCCTCACGAAGATGGAATCGAGTGACCAGCTTCGGGAGAAGGGCGGCACATACCTGCTATCCGAAGTCGAACGCATGAAGGCGGCCGGTGCCAAGATCGAGCTGCCGGAAGTGCATATCCGCGGCGATTCGGCTACCGAATATCGCTGTGTTGGCGGGGCAATCTTTGCCATGCAGCGCGCCGGCTATCAGAAAATCGCATTCGTGTCCGAGCCCGCCGAAGGCACGATTGTCCGCCGCTAAGGCGGTTCAGCATCCAGTGAAAGTCGAAGATTATGGGAATGTCAGTTGGCGGTGGCGGCGGCGAAGACAAGCCGATGGGCGAAATGAACACGACGCCGCTCATCGACGTCATGCTCGTGCTGCTCATCATGTTCATCATCACCATCCCGATCCAGACCCACGCCACCAAGCTGGATCTGCCGCCGCCCACCAACCTGCCGAATGACATCAAGCCGGATTTCAACCAGGTGAACATCGACTTCCTGAACGAAATCTACTGGAATGATCAGCCGGTCACGATCGAGCAGCTCGAGGTCTATTTGAAGCAGATCGGCGCCATCCAGCCGGCCGCGTCACAGCCCGAGCTTCGGCTCAAGCCCGACCAGCTGGCCCGCTATGAAATCGTCAACCGCGTGATGGCTGTGGCGCAACAGGCCGGCATCCAGAAGATGGGTTTCGTGGGCAACGAAGCATACCAATAGCCGTGAACAGGCTCTCAGCTCTGATCGGATAGCTGGCGCCGGACTATAGCCAGCTATGAAAAAGAAAAGAGGGCGGAGCGTATCTCCGCCCTCTTTTTTGTGCCGTATGGGCAGTGATCCGCC
>JAIMJL010000079.1:0-3045 GCA_020693225.1 Sandarakinorhabdus sp.
TGGCCAGATTGGCCAGCGCCACCGCCGCGCAGGTCGGGTGGCCGGAATAGGTAAAGCCGTGGATGAAATCCCCGCCGGTCTTCAACACGGCCACCACATGCGTTGCCACCGCAACCGCCGAAATCGGCAGATAGCCGGATGAAAGCCCCTTCGCCATCGCGATCAGATCGGGCTTCACCCCGAAATATTGGTGCCCGAACCAATGCCCCAGCCGGCCGATCCCGGTGATCACCTCGTCGCACACCAGCAGGATGCCATATTTGCGGCAGATCGCCTCCACCCGCGGCCAGTATCCGGCCGGGGGAATGATAACGCCGCCCGCCCCCTGCACCGGCTCGCCGATGAAGGCCGCCACCCGCTCCGGCCCCACCGCCAGGATGCGGTCCTCGATCGCCTGCGCCGCCCGCGCGGCAAAATCATCCTCGCTCTCGTGCATCCCCTGCTCGCCAAAGCCATAGGGCTGCATCACATGCTCCACCCCGGCAATCGGCAACCCGCCCTGCGCATGCATCCCCTTCATCCCGCCCAGCGAGGCACCCGCCACGGTGGTGCCATGATAGGCATTCCATCGGCTGATGAAGGTGTCGCGCTGCGGCTCGCCCTTCACCGTCCAATAGTGCCGCACCATGCGGAACACCGTGTCATTCGCCTCGGAGCCGGATGAATTGAAGAACACATGGCGAAGATCGCCCCCGGCAATCTCCGCCACCTTGGCCGCCAGCAGCACCGCCGGCGGCGTCGCCGTCTTGAAGAAGCTGTTGTAATAGGGCAGCTCCAGCATCTGCTCATAGGCCGCCTTCGCCAGCTCTTCGCGGCCATAGCCCACCGCCACGCACCACAGCCCCGCCATCGCATCCAGGATGGCATTGCCGTCCCCGTCCCAGATCGTGCAGCCATCCGCCCGGGTGATGATCCGGCTGCCGCCCAGCCGCTCGATCAGCGCATAGTCCGCCTGCGCCGGCAAATGGTGCGCCACATCCAGGCGCCGCAATTCGGCGATGTCATAGTTGCGCAAGGGGGCGGTCATGGTCGGCTCCTGTCTCTATCGGCGGCGCAGCATCGCGCCAAAAGCGGCAAACAGCGCCTGCGAATCCGCGTCCGCATCACTATCCCATTCCGGGTGCCATTGCACCGCCAGCACATCCCCTGCGGAAAAAGCTTCCACCACGCCATCCGGCGCAGTTGCCTCCACCACCAGCCCGTCGCCCAGACGATCGACGCCTTGATAGTGCACGGAGTTCACCGTCAGCGAGTCCCGTCCGTAGGCCACCGCCAGCCGTCCTTCAGGCGCCAGCGCCACATCGTGCCGATGGCCGAACATTGTCGGCAGGTCGCGCTCTTCCGGCGAATGGTGCCGCGGCCCCAGATCCCGCCGCAAGCTGCCGCCAAAGGCCACGTTCAGCTCCTGAAACCCGCGGCAAATCCCGAAGATCGGCTTCCCGGCAGCGCGAAACTCGGCAATCAGCCCTTGCGTCATCGCATCCCGCTCCGGATCGAACGGCCCGTCGGAAACCCCGGCATCGCCATACAGCCTCGGTTCCACATTGGATGGGCTGCCAGTCAGCAAAAGCCCGTCCAGCCGCCCGACGATCTCGCCGGCCGCCATCACGCCGGGCAAGGAGGGCACCACCAGCGAGGCGAAGTCGCCATAGCGCATCGCCGCCTCCGCATAGCGGCGCATCACCGTCACACTCGGTTCGCCGCCGGTCATCCGGTTGCAGGCGATGATGCCAACAACCGGCCTCATCCCGCCAGCACCGCCGGCGCACAGGCATGCCAGCTCAGCCACACCGGCTGCTCCTCGGCAAAATCCTCCTGGTCCCAGCGCGTCAGATTGGGTCGGATCACCCGCATCTTCAGGCCCGTTTCCAGCTCCACTTCAAACACCGACTCGCTGCCCAGATAGGCGATGTGATCGATCCGGCCCGGCACCGTGTTCAGCCCCGCCGGCGCATCCTCCATCTGCGGCGGCGGCCCGTCACCCCGCGGCCGCATCTCGATCTTCTCCGGCCTGAGCGCCAGCCACAAGGTACCACCCACATTGCCCAGCACGGCATGATCGATGAACACATCGCCCAGATGCTGAGTCGCTATCAGCGCCTCGTCCGGCTTGTCGGTCTTCAACACCCCTTCGATCATGTTCACCGAACCGATGAAGTCGGCCACAAAGCGCGAATTGGGAAACTCATACAGGTCTGATGGCGTCGCCAGCTGCACCAGTCGGCCCCGCTCCATCACGGCGCAGCGCGTCGCCATCGCCAGCGCCTCGTCCTGGTCGTGCGTCACCATCACGAAGGTGATCCCCACCTGGTGTTGCAACGATGCCAGCTCGAAGCGCATCGCCTCGCGCAGCTTGGCATCCAGCGCCGACAGCGGCTCATCCAGCAGCAGCACGCGCGGCCGCTTCGCCAGCGCCCGCGCCAGCGCCACCCGCTGCCGCTGGCCGCCGGAAAGCTGGTCCGGCTTGCGCCCGCCAAGTCCTTCCAGCTGCACCAGTGCGAGCATTTCCTCCACCCGGCTCGCGCGTTCCGCCCGGCCCATCCCGTCCAGCTTCAGCCCATAGCCGATATTGTCGGCCACGCTCATGTGCGGAAACACGGCATAGCTCTGGAACACGGTGTTCACCGGCCGCCGGTTGGGCGCGATGCCTGCCATGTCCTGCCCGTCGATGGTGATGCGGCCTTCGCTCGGCGTTTCAAACCCCGCCAGCATCCGCAGCAAGGTGGTCTTGCCCGAGCCAGATGGCCCCAGCAGCGCGAAAAACTCGCCCTCCTCGATGCTGAGCGACACATCATCCACCGCCGCGACCGGGCCGAAAAACTTGCTGACGCCTTCAACCGCGATGATGCTCATGCGCGCAGCTCCTGCGGCTTCTGGAAGCGCAGCGCAACCACCGTCAACGCCACCGTCACCACGATCAGCAGGGTAGAGGCCGCATTCACCTCCGGCGTCACCGAAAAGCGCACCATCGAATAGACCTTCACCGGGAAGGTAATGGTGTCCGGCCCGGCGGTGAAGAAGGTGATCACGAAATCATCAAGGCTC
>JAIMJL010000079.1:3086-12566 GCA_020693225.1 Sandarakinorhabdus sp.
CAGGTGCGGGATCAGCACATCGCGGAACGCCGCCCAGTCGCTGGCCCCCAGATCGCGCGCAGCCTCCTCCTGCGAGCGATCGAAGCTCTGCAGCCGCGCCCGCACCACCACCGCCACAAACGGAAAGGTGAAGGCGATATGGGCAATCACGATGGGGCCCAGGTTGATCGGCCAGGGCAGCTCCGGCGGCCACGGCAGGATGCGCGCAAAAAACACCAGCATGGCCACCCCCATGCAGATTTCCGGCACCACGATCGGCAGCGCCATGCTGCCTTCAAACAGCGTGTGGCCGCGGAAGCGGAACCGCCACAAGGCAACCGCCGCCAGCGCACCCAGCACCACGCTGAACAGCGTGGAAAGCGCAGCAATCGTCAGCGAATTGCCGAACGCCGCCAGCAGGCTCTCGTTGGTCAACGCCTTGGCATACCATTTGGTGGTGAAGCCCTGCCAGATGATGTTGCGCTTGCTGTCGTTGAAGCTGAACACCACCAAGGCAATCAGCGGCACATACAAAAACAGCCCCACCGCCAGCAGCCACAGGCGCAGCGGCCAGCGGCGCAGATACTCCAGCGGTCCGGGAGGTGCAGACCTCATTGCGCCTGCCGTCGCTGAAGCATCGCCTGCAAGGCAATCAGGATGAAGGTGAGATACAGCAGCAGGAACGACAGCGCCGCGCCAAACGGCCAGTCGTTCGCCCGCTTGAACTGCCGCTCGATCACATTGGCAATCATCTGGCTGTCTGGCCCGCCCAGCAGATCGGGCGTAAGATAGGCCCCAAGCGCCGGGATGAAGGTGATGAGAATGCCCGACAAAATGCCCGGCAGCGCAATCGGCACCACGATCTGCATCATCGTGCGGAAATGCCCGGCGCCAAGATCGAGGCTCGCCTCGATCAGAGATCGGTCCAGCCGATCGAGCGCGGCATACAGCGGCAGGATCATGAAAGGCAGGTGCACATAGACCAGCCCGAACAGCACAGCGGCATTGTTGTGCAGCAGGTCCAGCGGCACGAACGGCTCCAGGCTCCAGATGCTGCCCAGCCGGTTCCACAGGAACTCCAGCGTCCAGTTCACATAGCCCTCGGTGCGCAACACGGCGATGAGGGCATAGGTGCGGATCAACAGGTTGGTCCAGAAGGGCAGCATCACCAGCAGCAGCAGCCAGGTTTTCGCCCGATCATCCGCAAAGGTGATGGCCAGCGCCACCGGAAAGCCGACAATCAGGCAAATCAGCGTGGTAAGCCCCGCCATGCCGATCGATTTCGCCAGGATGCCCAGATACAGCGGCTCCAGCGCGCGGGCATAGTTGGCAAAGGTGCCGGAAATGCGGATGTCGGTCAGCCCCGCATTCTGGCCGAAACTATAGGCCCAGACGACCGCCAGCGGCACGAGGAAAAACACCACCAGCCAGAACAGCGGCGGGCCAAGGGTCGCCGCCAGCGTCCCCCGCTCCTGCCGCCAGCCTTCGTCCGACACGGCGCCTTATGCCGCGCGCATCTTGGTGATGGCTTCCTCGAACGCCGCCTGGGTTTCCGGCCCCTCGAAGCGGCCATATTCGGATGCATCCATGCCCGGTCCGCTCGGGAAAACCACCGGATTGTCGCGATAGCTCGCCGGCATCAGTGCCTTCGCCGCGGCATTGGGCGTGGGATAGAGGATGGTTTCGGAAATATGCTTGCCCACCTCCGCATCCAGCAGGAAGTTGATGAACTTGTGCGCATTTTCCACCCGCGGCGCGCCTTTCGGGATGACCAGCGTATCGGAATTGATCAGCCCGCCTTCCTTGGGGATCACGAAATCCAGGTCCGGATCCTCCTGCATCACCTGCGCGATGTCGCCATTATACTCCATCACGATATCCACATCGCCCGACAGCAGCAGATCCTGGCCATTGTCCTCGTGAAAGGTCTTCACATTCGGCTTCTGGCGGATCAGCATGTCGCGCACCTGGTCAATATCCGCCTGTTGCAAGCCAACCAGCGACTTGCCCAGATATCGCGCCCCCAGCCGGATCAGGTCTGCGGCTTCGCTCATCATCGCGATGCGGCCCTTGTACAGGTCGCTGTCATACACCCATTTCCAGCTGTCCGGCGTCGCGGCCACCTTGGACTTGCGATAGCCGATGCCGATCACCAGCCAGGTGTAGGGCATGGAATATTTGCGCCCCGGGTCATAGTCGGGATTGAGGAACTCCGGCGCGATATTCTTCATGTTGGGGATCTTGCTGTGATCCAGCGGCAGCAGCATGTCGGCCTTGGCCATCCGCTCCACGAATTCGTTGGACGGCACCACCACGTCGAAGCCGGGATTGCCGGCCTTCAGCTTGGCAAACATTTCGTCGTTTGTGGCAAACAGGCTCATGTTGACCTGCACGCCCGATGCCTTGGCGAAGTCGGCCAGCGTGGTCTCGCCGATATAGGTGTCCCAGTTGTAGAAGTTCAGCTTGTTGGCATCGCCGCCACCATCGCCGGATTTTTCCGAGCAGCCAGCGGTGGTGAACGAGAGGCCAATGGCGGCAACACCCAGGCCGGCGAGAACGGATCTGCGGTTGCGCGACTTTTCGAACTGCATGGCGGGCGACTCCCTGAGACGTTTTTGTGGCAGTTGCTCAAGCTGACCTTAAAACCCAGTCATAGTCCAGAGGCAAAACGACGGCGTTGAAGCGCTCCAGTTCGATCCGCTTCACACAGGCAAACATGGCAACCACGCGCTCGCCCCAATAGGCCTTCAACACCGCGCTCATTTCCAGTCGCGCAAGTGCACTGGCCCAGTCGGTCGGCAGCAGCTCGCCCTCGGTTGCATAGCCGTCGCCGCTCACCGCCGGGCCGGGATCCACCTTGCGCGTCAGCCCGTCATGCACGCCCGCAAGCACGGCGGCCACCGCCAGATAGGGGTTGGCGTCGGCGCCGGCCACGCGATGCTCGAAATGCCGCGAAGGCGGCGGCCCGATGGGGATGCGCAGCGGCACGGTGCGGTTGTTCAGCCCCCACCCGGCGCGCACCGGCGCATAGCTGTTGCGGCGGAAGCGGCGATAGCTGTTGGCGTTGGGGGCAAGAACCGCCATCGAGCCCGCGAGCGCACCCGCCGCCCCACCGATGGCGTGGCGCAGCGCATCGGTTCCCTCGGCGGCGTCCGAGGCAAAGATATTGCACCCTTGCGCATCGTCAACGCTCACATGGATGTGGAAGCCACTGCCGGATTGGTCGGCGAAGGGCTTGGCCATGAAGGTGGCCGTCCGCCCCAATGCGGCCGCACAGCCCTTGGCGGCGCGCTTGAAGCGGATCGCGTCGTCGCACGCGGCCAGCGCATCGGCCTTGTGCGCCAGCGTCACCTCATGCTGGCCGGGGGCATATTCGGAAATCGCCGCGCCTGCCGGCACACCCATGGCATCGCAGGCGGCCCACAGATCGGCCAGAAAGCGGCTTTCGATATCATGGTCGTCCAGCCCATAAACCTGCGGCTGGGTTGGCCGCAGCCCGTCCGGGCCTTTCGGCAGCTGGATGCCGCCAGCCTCTGTGCGCAGCGCATCCACTACATAGAATTCCAGCTCGCACGCCACCACCGGCGTCAATCCATCGGCGGCAAACCGATCCAGCACACCGCGCAAAATCTGCCGCGGATCCAGCACGCAGGGCGTGCCGTCCAGCTCGTGCATCGCCAGCATCAGCTGCGCGGCCTGCGGCCCCTGCCAAGGCGCCAGCGAAAGCGTGCCCGGCACCGGCCAGGCCACCCGGTCGGCGTCGCCATCTTCCCAAACAAGGCCGGTTTCCTCCACGTCGAGCCCGGTGATGTCCACCACCAGCACCGATCCGGGCAGAAAGCGGCCATCCCTGTAGGCGCCCACCATCTCATGCCGCCGCAGCCGCTTGCCGCGCCCCACGCCCGACAGGTTGGTGTAGAAGATGTCGAAGGTTTCAACATCGGGATGGGCCGCCAGAAAGGCGTCCAGCTCGGCGGGGTCGGCGGCGGTTGCGGGTCTCATAGCCGGTCGCGTAGCGCGTACCACAGCATCCCTGCAACCTGCAGCGGCGCGCGCAGCGCCCGGCCGCCCGGAAAGGGCGGCGTTGGCAGGCTGGCGAGCAGGTCGAAACGCCGCCCATCGCCCAGCAGGGCCTCGGCAATCAGGCTGCCCATGAAGGTCGCCAGCATCACGCCCTGCCCGGAATAGCCATGCGCATAGATCATATTTCCCTGCCGCCCGACCGCGGCGAAGCGGCTGCGGGTCACCGCCACATCGCCGCCCCAGGCAAAGTCGATCCGCACGCCTGCCGCTTGCGGAAACACCCTCTCCAGATGCGGCCGCACAAAGGCAGCAATGTCTTTCGGCTGCCCCGGAAAATAGCGTTCGCCGCCGGAAAACAGCAGCCGCCCGTCTGCCGAGCGGCGGAAATAGTCCAGCACGAAGCGGGTATCGGCCACCGCCCAGTCCGCTGGCAGGATGGTCTCGTCTGCCAGCGGTTCGGTGGCAACCGCGAAATTGCCGATCGTCATCACCTGCTTTGCCAATGCCGGCACCAGCGCACCGATCGCCCCGTCCACCGCCAGCACCACATGCCGGCAGCGCACGGCCCCGCGCGCGGTTTCCACCCGGCCGTCTGTCACCCGTGTCACCCGGCTGTCTTCGTGCAGCACCGCGCCTGCTACTTCTGCCGCCCGCGCCAGCCCCAGCGCCAGGTTCAGTGGATGCACATGCCCCGAACCCGGATCGAACAGCCCGCCGTGATAGGCCTGCGTTCCCACCGCCTCTGCCACCTCTGCCGCAGAAAGGCAGCGCAGCGATTGGTCCCCCGTCAACCGGGCAAAGGCCTCGGCCTCGTCTGCCAGGTGCCGCATATCGCCCGGGTCTGCCGCCGCCGCCAGATGCCCGCGTCGCGCATCGCACTCCACACCATGCTGCGCGATCAGCGCCCAGAAATGATCCCGCGCCGCACCCGCCACATCGAGCAACGCACGGGCTTGATCGTCGCCAAAGCGCGCCGCCAGTTCGTGCGCCCCCTTGCGCAGGCCCTGGATGGCCTGCCCGCCGTTGCGCCCGGAAGAGCCCCAGCCCACCTTGCGCGCCTCCAGCAGACGCACCGAAACATTGCGCCCGGCCAGCGCCAGCGCGGTCGAAAGCCCGGTGTAGCCCGCGCCCACAATTGCCACATCGCAGTCCGCGTCGCCTGCGAGGGCAGGGCGGTCCGGTGCCGGGTGAGCCGTGGCCGCATACCACGACGGCGGATAGGCGCGTTCGCGGGTCACACCTTCAGCAGCAGATGCTCGCGTTCCCAGGCGGTCACCACATCCTGATAGGCCTCCAGCTCGGCGAGCTTGATCGCAGAAAAGGCGGTAAAGAACTCCTCGCCCAGCAGCCCGCGAACGGCCTTGGCATGGCTGAACCGGTCAAGCGCCTCGTTCAAGGTGCGCGGCAGGGTGCGGGCCAGCCGATAGGCGCTGCCTTCGATCTGCGCGCGCGGCTCGCTACCTTCCACCATGCCGATATAGCCCGCCACCAGCGACGCTGCCATGGAAAGATAGGGATTGGCATCCGCACCCGGCAGGCGGTTTTCGATGCGCCGGTTCTGCGCGTCGCTGATCGGCACGCGCAGCCCGCAGCTGCGGTTGTCCTGGCCCCATTGCACATTGATCGGCGCGTCATGGGCCGGCCGCATCCGCCGGAAACTGTTGATGTTGGGGGCAAACATCGGCGCAATCTGCGGCAGATGCTGCTGCAGCCCGGCCACATGGCTGCGAAACAGCGCGCTGTCGCTGCCATCCGCGTTGGCAAACAGGTTCCGACCCGTCTCGATATCCACCACCGACTGGTGCAGGTGCATGGCGCTACCCGGCTGATCGTCCATCGGCTTGGCCATGAAGGTGGCATACATGCCATTCTCGATGGCAACCGAGCGGACGATCCGCTTGAACAGCACCACCTGATCCGCCAGCAGCAGCGGATCGCCGTGGTTGAAATTGATCTCCAGCTGCGCCGCGCCCGCCTCATGGATCATCGTGTCGATGTCCAGCCCGGCCTTTTCGCTGTGCTCATAGATGCGGTCGATGATTTCCTCGAACTCGTTGATGGCATCCAGCCCATAAGGCTCGGACGCCGTCTCCGAGCGGCCATTGCGGCCGATCGGCGGCTTCAGCGGAATATCCGGGTCGGCGTTCACTGCGGTCAGGAAAAACTCGACTTCGGGCGCCATCACCGGCCGCCAGCCCCGGTCGGCATACAGCGCCAGCACCCGGCGCAACAGGTTGCGCGGATAGATGGCAACCGGCTGGAAGTTCCGATCGAACGGATCGGCCATCACCACCGCCGTCGGCACCTTGAAATAGGGCGCAATGCGCAGGCTGCCCGGATCGGGCAGCAGGGTCACATCCGGGTCCTGGAAGGGCGCAACGCCGGGGTCGTCCGGATAGTCGCCGGTCAAGGTCACGATAATGATCGAGCTGGCAATCTTCAGCGAACCCTCGCGCACATTGCGCACCAGCTTGCCGGCCGGCAGCACCTTGCCGCGCATGATGCCGTTCATGTCGGCAATCATGCATTCCACTTCCACAATGCGGTTGTCGGTCAGCCACCGCTCCATCTGCTGCGCGGTTTCGGCAAACAGCAGCTTGCGGTCGCTGGCGGGGGTATCAGCGGGGGTTTCAGACGTCAAAAGGCACCTCGCTTGCTGGCAACTGCGCATCTGATGCGCCTGTTGCCGTGGCATCTCAAGCGATATCGCAGCCGCTGTGTCGCAGCCGCATCCTGCGAAAAGACTCCCTATTCGTCATCAATGGTGCTTAAACAAATCCCAAGAACGACGGCGGGGTCAATCGGCATGGGTGGCGTGAAGAAAGAAAAGATAGCAGTGCTCGGCGGCGGGCTGGGCGCGCTGTCGGCAGCGTTTTACATCACCGAGCAGCCCGGCTGGGCGGAAAAATACGAAATCACCGTTTATCAGCAGGGCTGGCGGCTCGGCGGCAAATGCGCCTCCGGGCACGACATGCGCGAAGGCTATGCCAATCGCATCTACGAACATGGCCTGCACATCTTCGGCGGCTTCTACTATCAAAGCTTCGATCTGCTGCGCCGCGCCTATGAAGCCCTCGGCCGGCCGGATGGGCACCCGAACCAGACGGTGTGGGACAGTTTCACCCCGCAGGACTCCGTAGGACTGGTCGATCATGACGATCCGAACGCCCCCGACCACACCTGGCTGATCAACTTTCCGCCCAATGATGACGTGCCGGGCGACGATCTGGAAATCCCCGGCATCCGCGAGATGCTGGATCGGATGGTCAAGTTTCTTCTGCACATTTCGCCCGCCCCGCACGCCGCCCGCGGCGGCCCTTCGCACCTGACGCACGGCCCGTTGCATGAAGCGCTGGAATTGATGCGCGGGCTGTTCGGCGGCATTGTCACCCGCATCGAACATGCGGTCGAAGGCGCGGTCGAGGAAATCGTGCTGCGCAATGTGCTGCACCTCATCGAAGAGCATGCAAAGTCGGTCGCCGACCTGCCGGACAAGACGGCGTCAGAAGCCGAAGTCCGCCGCTTCCTGCTGGCAGCCTATCTGGTGCAGACGCTGATCCACGGCATCATCGAAGACAATGTGATCGATCGCGGCTATGATTCGCTCGATATCTACGAACTCAGCGAATGGCTGCACAAAAATGCTCTGGCCGTGGCGGAAAAATGGCCGGGCGAAGGCGACGCCGAAAAAGACGCCGATGCGCTGATCAACTGGACGCCCATCACCTCGGCCTATGACTATGTGTTCGGCTATGGCGACGGCGGCGACGAGCGCATCCGCTGCTTTGCCGCCGGCACGGCGCTGCGATCATTTCTGCTGCTGGTGTTGGGCTACAAGGGCCATTTCTTCTGGAAGATGAAGGGCGCAATGGGCGATGTCGTCATCGCGCCGCTCTATTTGGTGCTGCAACAGCGCGGCGTCACCTTCCAATATTTCAACCGGATAACCCAGCTCAACCCGCACGCCATCGAGCCGCTGATCGAATCCATCGATCTGGTGCAGCAGGTGCAGATGGCCGATCCCGGCGCCGCCTATCAGCCGCTGATCGCCGTGCCGCTGCCGGGCTGGCCCAAGGATGCCCCGCTGCAAGGCTGGCCGGCCGAGCCCTTGTGGGACCAGCTGGCCGATGGCGCGGCGCTGAAAGCGGCAGGCCGCAATTTCGAGGACGATCACGCCGATGCCCCCGGCCCCGGCGACATCCCGAAGCAATTGGTTCACGGCGTCGATTTCGATCGCGTTATCATCGGTATTTCGGTGGGCGGGCTGAAGCAAGTGTGCGCCCAGCTGCCGGCGCGCGTGCCGCAATGGGGGCGCATGATGAACGCGCTCACCCTTACCCGCACGGTCGCCATGCAATTGTGGACCACCCGCACGCTGGACGATCTCGGCTGGCACGGCGGTGATCGCACCATCGCCGGTGCCGCGCAGCCTTACAGCGCCTGGGCCGACATGACGCATCTTCTGTCGCGCGAAACCTGGGACGGGCAGGAGCGGCCGCAGGGCATCCTCTATTTCTGCGGCCAGGTGCCGGGGCCGGAAAACGGCGAACCGGCCAACCGCAAGGCCTATGCCGACGCCGAGGCCTGGCTGGCGGGCAACACCGCGAGCTTCTGGCCGCGTGCCACACCGCCCGGTGCGGCAAACGGCTTCGATCGCTCCCTGCTGTTCGATCCGGCACCGGGCGAAGGCGGCGATCCGTTATCCCGGCAATATGTGCGCTCCAACACCAGCCCGTCGGAACTCTATGTCCAGTCGCCGAAAAACAGCCTTTACACCCGCATGGACGCCGATGAATCCGGCTTCCACAATCTCATCGTCGCCGGCGACTGGACCCGCAATGGCCTGAACGCAGGCGCCGCCGAATCCGCCACCCGCAGCGGCGCACGGGCGGCGCTTGCCATCGCCGGCACCTTGCGCGCGAAAACCGGATAGCCGCGATGGCGGCCGCCGTTCACGCTGACCACCCGGTGCTGGTGCAAAAGGAATCGACTGCCGAGACGTTCGAGGGTTCCGTCCTGGTGGTCGATGTGTCCGGATTCACCGCGCTCACCGCCGAGCTGGAAGCGCAACATGGCCGCCGCGGGGCAGACCGGCTGGCAACCCTGATGGATGCACTGCTCGGTTCGCTCGCTGAAATTGCCGAGCGGCACTGCGGCACGATCGTCGATATCGTGGGCGATTCGCTGCAGATCATCTGGGCAACCGGGCCGTCGGAAGATCTGGAAACCACCGCCACCCAGGCTGCCGATGCGGCGCTTGCGATGCTGGATCATGCTGCCACCGCCGGTGCCGACGCCGGAACCCGGCTGCTGATCCGCGCCGGGCTTGCCGCCGGTGGGCTGGTGCGCGCGGAAGTCGGCGGTCATCAGGGCGAATTTGATCGGCTGCTGTGGGGCCCTGCTTTCATCGAGGCGGCCTTGATGACCGCGGTCGCCGAGCCGGCAACCGTGGCCGTTGCCGAAGCCAGCTGGCCGCTG
>JAIMJL010000003.1 GCA_020693225.1 Sandarakinorhabdus sp.
GTTCGCGACAACAATGTCGACCAGGCGCTGCGCGCTTTGAAAAAGAAGCTGCAACGCGAAGGCGTTTATCGCGAGATGAAGCTCCGCCGCCACTATGAAAAGCCATCGGAAAAGCGGGCCCGTGAAAAGGCCGCGGCCATCCGCCGCGCCCGCAAGCTGGATCGCAAACGCGCCGAGCGCGACGGTCAACGCTAGGCTGGGTTGGTCGCCGATCCGGCGGCCCTATCGAAATGGGATGTGAACATGGGTCCTGAAGCGCGTCAGTCTGGCGGTTTCGGCTGGTGGATTGTGGCTGGCGTTTCGGCGCTTGCGATAGCGGTTGGCCTTGCAGTTGTTGGTACCGGCCCGCTTGTGGCGCCGGCGCGGGCGGCAGATGCCTTTTTGCAAGCAAACAAGGGAAAAGACGGCGTGAAAACCACCGAATCCGGCCTGCAATATGAAATTCTGGCTGTGGGCACCGGCGATTCGCCGCGCGCCGACGATACCGTGCTGGTTCACTATGAAGGGCGGCTGGCAGACGGGACGGTGTTCGACTCGTCCATCGCGCGCGGCCAGCCGGCGG
Organism: Sandarakinorhabdus sp.; assembly: GCA_020693225.1. Taxonomy (GTDB): domain Bacteria; phylum Pseudomonadota; class Alphaproteobacteria; order Sphingomonadales; family Sphingomonadaceae; genus Sandaracinobacteroides. The sequence goes on from JAIMJL010000003.1 coordinate 563, forward strand.
CGTTCGGCGTGGGCGATGTGATCCCTGGCTGGACCGAAGGGCTGCAGTTGATGCGGCCGGGCGGCAAGATGCGTTTCACCATTCCGCCCGAGCTTGGCTATGGCGCCCGCGGCGCTGGCGGGGTAATCCCGCCCAATGCGGTACTTGTGTTCGATGTGGAGTTGCTGGCGATCGCGCCAAGGAATTAATGGCGCTCTGGCGCTGCTGCTGGCGGCAGCGCCGGTTGCCGCCCAGGACAGCATCGAGATCGTGGCGGCACCGCGCCCGGTGGCTGATATCCTCGTGAAATCCACGCCGATGTCAGCTCGGGTGGCGTTGAACTTCGAGCGTGCCCTGTTTCTGAATTTGCCGGCAGCGCAGCGGGCAAAACTGAAGCCATTTCCGATCATCGGCAAGATGACGGTGAAGAATCCTTTGCTGCCGGGCGGCGAAGCGACGATTCGCGGCAATTTCGTGAGCGCAGGGATTGTCGGCAGCAAGCCGCAGCGGACGCCGACCATCTGGATCGACAAGATCATCAACACCCAGGAAGACGGGGTGATTTCCATCTTCGCCTATCCGCAAGCACAGGTGACGCTGGTGCAGCCGGCAGCGCCGCAGGGCGGGCAAACCATCGCCTTTGCGCGTGATGGCAAGGAGGATGCCGATGCCAAGGTGACGATTGCCGGCGAGAAAATCACCCTGGTGCTGGACCATTCCACCAACCTGACGGTGATGAACGCACGTGCGGCGGTCGCGCTGGAAAGTGCCGGGCTGGTGCGGCGCGGGCGAACGGTGGGGCTGTGGTCGCCGCTGCCGGGGGTTCAGTTGCCGGTGGAGCGGCTGATCCCGCTTGCCGGCGCCAAGGTGCTGGGCATTCCGCTGCAGGAGCCTTTTGCGCGCATTACCGAGGCGCGCGCCAGGGAACTGGATGCACAAGCCAAGGCCGGAACCAGCACGGCGGAAGACGAGGAAGACGCCATCGTGGTGACCGCAGAAAAGGAGCGCAAGCGCGGCCGCGGCCCATGGATTTCGGTGGGGCAGGATGTGCTGCAATTTTGCAGCCGGATTGCGCTTGATCGGCCGGGCAAGCGTTGGGTGCTGACCTGCGATTTTCCCGGCTGACGGGCGACAAACGCCGCATTATGCCAGCTATGCAACGCGGTTTGCGTAGCCCACTGGCGATTTTCATTGCAATGCCCTGAAAGGATTTACGCCATGCCGGAAGCCTATATCATCGATGCCGTTCGGACGCCGCGCGGGATTGGCAAGGTGGGCAAGGGTGCGCTTGCCGACATGCATCCGCAGCATCTGGCGGCTGCGGTGCTGCGGGCGATTGCCGAAAGGAATGGGCTGAATACCGCCCATGTGGACGACATCATCTGGTCTACCAGCACGCAAAAGGGCAAGCAGGCCGGCGATCTGGGGCGGATGGCAGCGCTGGATGCCGGCTATGATCTGAAAGCTTCGGGCACCACGTTGGATCGCTTCTGCGGCGGCGGGATCACCACCGTGAATCTGGCGGCCGCCTCCATCATGAGCGGCATGGAAGATGTGGTGATCGGTGGTGGCACGGAAATGATGAGCCTGACCGCGACCATGGCGGCGGAAGAGCGGGCGGCAGGCTTTGCACCGATGATGATGGGCAGCGGCAATGCGCGGTTGCAGGCCTCGCATCCACAATCGCACCAGGGCATTTGCGGCGATGCCATTGCCTCGATGGAAGGGATTTCGCGCAGCGACCTGGATGCGCTGGCGCTGGAGAGCCAGCAGCGAGCGGCCCGGGCCATGGCAGACGGGGCTTTCGACAAATCGTTGATCAAGGTGTTTCGCGCCGATGGTTCGCTGGCGCTGGAGCGCGATGAGTTTCCCCGCCCGCAGACAACCGCCGAAGGCCTTGCCGGGCTGGAGCCGAGCTTTGCCAAGATCGCTGATATGCCACTCGACGCGGCAGGCACCACATTTCGTGGCCTGATCAACGCGCGCTATCCCGATGTCAAAATCGAGCATGTGCACCATGCCGGTAATTCCTCGGGCGTGGTGGATGGCGCAGCAGCGGTGCTGCTCGCCTCAAAAGCCTATGCGGAGGCCAACGGGCTGAAACCGAGGGCGCGGGTTGTGGCGATGGCAAATATGGGCGATTGCCCGACGTTAATGCTGAATGCACCGGTGCCGGCAGCCCGCAAGGTGCTGGCCAAGGCCGGGCTGGGCGTGGACGACATTGATCTGTGGGAAATCAACGAAGCCTTTGCGGTGGTGGCGGAGAAGTTCATCCGCGACCTGCGGCTTGACCGCGACAAGGTGAATGTGAACGGCGGCGGGATTGCGCTGGGGCATCCGATCGGTGCCACGGGCGCGATGTTGATAGGTACGGTGCTGGACGAGCTGGAACGGCGAGACCTGCGGCGCGGGCTGGTGACGATGTGCGCCGCAGGCGGCATGGCACCGGCGATCATTATCGAACGGGTTTGAGCGATTGCGGCACCTGCGGCCTTCCGCTGGTGCCGCGACCAGCCAAGATCAGCCGCCCGAGCCGGGCTCGGTCGAAAAGTGGGCATCGAACTTGCCCGGTACGCCCTTCCACCCGTCAGCGTCGGCCGGGGTTTCACCCTTCACGGTGAGGTTGGGCCATTCGGCGGAATATTTGGCGTTCAGCTCGATCCATTTGTCGAGGTTGGGCTCCGTGTCGGGCATGATGGCCTCGGCCGGGCACTCCGGCTCGCAGACGCCGCAATCGATGCATTCATTGGGGTTGATCACGAGCATATTCTCGCCCTCATAGAAGCAGTCGACGGGGCAGACTTCCACGCAATCCATATATTTGCACTTGATGCAGGCTTCGGTCACCACATAGGTCATCGTGTCAGTTTCCCCAATAAACGGTTTCCTGCGCTAGCGCGGGCGCTCGCATGCCGTCAATCCTGTTGCCGCAAAGCCTTGCAATTCAGGCAGGAAGCAGCGGCGTATACAGGTCTCGGGCTTCCACGAACGGCCCGCGTCGCTCGGCCAGCGCCTCCACCCGCACGGCAACCACGGCGTCACCCCTGGGAAAGGAAACGACCGAGCCGGGGCGCACCTGGGCGCAGCTTCGGTCTATCACCCTGCCATCGAGCCGCAGGCGGCGGCTCTCGCACAGGGATTGGGCATCGGTGCGCGAGCCGGAAAGGCGGGCGAACCACAGCCATTTGTCTAGTCTCATGCCGCGTCCATAGACCAAGTGTCAGTCTCCTCCCTGAACGGGGCGCTGCATAGGCTAGCCCCCCATCATTTCGCCGAGCCGGGCAAAAGGCAGCGCTGCGTCGGCAACAGGCGTGGCCTCTCCTGCCTTGCGGCGGGATGTTTGATTTCGGGTGCGGTGGCTGAAAGCGAATCCGGCGGCGCCCACGGCACGGAAGCCGAGCGCGGCCATCAGCCGGGAAAATTCGTCCGGGGCCAGCCCCAGGCTGGTCATCAGCTGCGGATCGGGAAGGATCGGCTTGCCGCCGGCACGCTCGGAAAGGCGTTGGTCGTGCACATTACGGGCAGTGCGCTCAACCATATCTACCCGCACTGCGACGCCGGCAATCGCCCAGAAGCCGGCTACCGCATAGAAACCCGGTGGCGCTTGCGGGTCCAGCTTCAGTGAGGTGAGGCCGGGCTTCGGTGGCGCTGGCATGGCGGTGATCCCGGATGCAACGCCCCACAGCGCAAGGCGCCAGCGGGTGGCTTCCGGGCGCAGCGCATCGGCGGCGAATATGTGGCACACGCCCAGCCGAACGCCGACGCGGCTCAATGCCTTGCGATCATCACCGGTCAGGCTGGCGATCAGCGACGCAACGGCAGGGCGCGGAAGCGATCCCATGGTTTCGACGAGCTGCACCACAAGGCCGCGCGCGGCCGGCGTGAGGGCGGGGGCGGCGGCTGCGAGGCGGGTGAGGGCAGACAAGTGCTTCGCCTTGGCGCTTTCGACCCAGGCGGCGAGGCGCGCGACGACAGCTGCGCGGGCCGTGCTGTCCAGCGTGTCGAGGCTGCGGTCCAGCTCGATTCGCGGGTTCAGCGCATCCTTGCCGCGCCGCAGCGCACCCACGCGGGCATCGCGCCACAGCAAGCGTGGCGGCATGCCGCCATCGAAGCCGAGGGCGAAATCGGCATCTTCGCTTGTCGCAAGGGCTGACGCGCGGGCACGCAATTCCTTGGACAGGCGGCGCTCGGCGGCGGCCAGCAACAGCTTTTTCTCGCCGGCGCGGGCGGCCGGATCGGGGGTGAAGGCAAAGCCCTTCAACGTGCCGATGATGGCACCATCCACCACCACCGCTCCATCGGGATCGACCTCTACGCGCAGATCGGGATCGCGCAGGCGCAGATCCTTGAGCAAAACGGCCGTGCGGCGATCGACGAAGCGCTGGGTCAGGCGCTGGTGCATCGCATCCGACAGCTTGTCTTCCACCTGCCGCGCGCGCTCGGCCCAGCCAGCGGCATCTTCCAGCCAATCGGAGCGGTGCGAAACATAGGTCCAGGTACGTGCAGCTGCGATGCGATCGGATAGCGTGGCGATGTCGCCGGATACATTGTCCAGCACGGCCAGCTCGGAGCGGATCCAGTCTGGCGGCAGGTGGCCATTGCCTTCGGAAAGGTGGCGGAACATCCGCCCGGCAAGGCGTGCGTGCGCTTGCGGGCCGGTTTTGCGATAATCCGGCAGGCCGCAGGCGGCCCACAGGCGCATGATGGCGGGTTTGCCCTGCGCGCGCTCCATCACCCACGGCTCGCCGGCCAGCACCTTCAGCACCTGCAGATCGATCGCATCGTCGCTGCGGCGCAGCTCGGGCGACGAGGGCAGGGCATCGAGGCTCATCAGCAAGCGATGCAGCGAGGTGAAATCCAGCCGGGCGTTGCGCCAGGTGAGGCTGTGCAGCGCGGGAAATTCATGTGCTTCGATGGCTTCGATTTCGGCTTCTGTGAGGGTGGGCGAGCCGCCCTCTTCGGCGCGCCCAAGCTGCACGGTGCCGAAAGTGCCGTCGCGCTGGTGGCGACCGGCACGACCGGCGATCTGGGCCAGCTCGGAAACGGTCAGCCGGCGGTGGCGGCGGCCGTCGAACTTGGCGGAAGCGGCAAAGGCGACATGCCCGATGTCCATGTTGAGCCCCATGCCGATGGCATCTGTCGCGACCAGATAATCGACTTCGCCGGACTGGTAGAGCGCGACCTGGGCATTGCGGGTGCGCGGCGAGAGGCCACCCATGACCACTGCAGCGCCACCTTTGTGCCGCCGCAGCATTTCGGCAAGCGCATAGACATCTTCGGCAGTGAAGCCGACGATGGCCGAGCGCGGCGGCAGGCGAGAGAGCTTTTTCGGCTCGGCATATTCCAGCCGAGAAAAACGCGGGCGGGCAACCACATCGGCATCGGGCAACAGGCGACGGATCAGCGGGCGCAACACGTCCGAGCCAAGGATCATCGTTTCCGCCGTGCCGCGGGTGTGCAGCATCGCGTTGGTGAACACATGGCCGCGTTCGGGATCGGCACCCATCTGGCCTTCATCAAGCGCCACGAAGGGGAAGCTGCGATCGGTGACCATGCTTTCGGCCGTGCAGAGGAAATAGCGTGCGCCGGGCGGCACGATGCGCTCTTCCCCCGTGACGAGGGCAACCTGTGGCGCGCCTTTCAGCGCAACCACCCGATCATAGACCTCGCGCGCCAGCAGGCGCAGCGGGAAGCCCATCATGCCGCCGGTATGGGCGCACATGCGTTCGACCGCGAGGTGGGTCTTGCCGGTGTTGGTGGGGCCAAGCACGGCGGTCAACTGGGCGCCGAAGCGGCCAGAGGAGGATCCGCCGGAGCCCTGTCCGCTCATGCCGGGATGCCGCTCAAGAGGGCTTCGCCGCGCGGTTGCAGGATACGATCGGCGTCATGCTGAACGGAAAGTGGTTGGTGGCAGCGCCCGCTGCAAGTGGGCTTTGAGCAAACCCTTCTGGGGACCCCTGAGCAAATCCGGCATGGGCAAGGCCTTACCTGTTTGACACCCATATCTTGTGTCACAGGCCCACTCGCGACGCAAGTGGTGGATTTGTGACAGATACAGGTGAGCAGCGACGACAGATTGCCGCGCCACCGGTCAGTTCGTCGCTTAGAAGGGGCGTTTCGTCTTATGCGGTGCAACAGGTCGCGCGACGGCAATTGACCCTGACAGTGCTTTGAATCACGGTTGCAGAACAAGGCCTTACGGCGAGTTTTTTGGCAGTTTTGTGGCAATCTTGACGGGCGGTCACGACAGGCAGGCACGGTTATGGGTTCGCAGGATCAGAGGGGAGTGGTCGTCCTTGAATATTGCGAACATCGCACCCTCCTGCTTCGCGAAGTTGCGGCGTAGGCAGGTGATGTGCTTGTGATTTCAGGAATTTCGGTTGCCATTTGCGAAGCTGTGCGAGGAGCGGACCGACTTGGCTAGTGCAGCGGATCTGACTTTTGGCCGGATGAATGCCGGTGCGTCCGGCCGCCCGTCGGTCGCCCTGCTGCGGCTGCGGCTGCCCGGACCTGGCGACCTGCGGCTGGATCGCTTGGGGTCCAGCCTGTCTGACCGCGAATTGCTGGTCGATCTGGGCGATTGCATCGGGTCGGGCCGCTGGTGGCGCGGTGTTGCAACCCTAGCAGTGCTGGTGGGGGCCGCAGGCACGCTGGCGTTGAAGACACCGGTGCTGACCGGCGTGGTGCCAGCCGCGCGCAGTGATGCGGCGCTGGAGGAGACACGGGCGGATGCGATTGCGCCGCAGGCGATGGGCAGTGTGACCGGCCGGGTCGTGCCGCCCACGCGGGCCGTGCGGCGGCTTTCGGAAGTGCCTGAGCGGCCGCGCATCGAATTGCGAGCGCGGGTTGGCGAAGGCGGGCTGGAGTCGGCGTTGCGGCGGTCCGGGGTAGGGCGCGAGGATCTGCTGGCATTGGGCGGCCTGATGAATGGCGTTGTCAATCTGCGCGGGCTGAAGCCTGGCACCGAGCTTTCGATGGTCATGGGGCGACGGGAGAAAAAGGCTGATCCGCGGCCGCTGATGTTCCTTGGTTTCCGCTCGGCCTTCGACATGCGGCTGGAGGTGGTGCGGGCCGAAAGTGGCGTGCTCGCCATGAAGCGGATTCCGATCAAGGTGGACAAAACGCCGCTGCGCGTGACGGGGCAGGTGGGTGGTTCGTTGCATCGGGCAGCGCGGGCGGCAGGTCTTCCGGCGGGCGTGATTGCCGATTATGTGAAGCAGATGTCCTATGTCGTTGATTTCCAGCGCGAGGTCGGCGGCAAGGATCGCTTCGAGTTCATCGTGGAGCATCGCCGCGCGGAAACCGGTGAACGCGAGATGGGGCAGTTGCTCTATGCCGGCCTGCAGAACGGCAAGCAGCAGATTTCGCTGATGCGCTGGGGCAATGGCGGGCAATTCTTCCGCGCCAACGGCGAAGGCGCGAAAAAGGGCCTGATGCGCACACCGGTGGAGGGCGCGCGGCTGTCATCCGGGTTCGGCATGCGATTCCACCCGATCCTCGGATTTTCGCGGATGCACCAGGGGGTGGATTTCGCGGCCGGAACGGGCACCCCGGTTTTGGCATCGGCTGCGGGCCGCGTGATCCAGTCGGGTTGGGCCGGCGGCTATGGTAATGTGATCAGGATCGATCATGGCAAGGGGCTGGTGACGCGCTATGCGCACCTGTCGCGACTCATTGCCAAGACCGGGCAGCAGGTTGGCCAGGGCGATCGGGTGGGGCTGGTCGGCTCTACCGGTCTCTCCACCGGGCCGCACCTGCACTATGAAGTGTGGCAGAACGGCAAGCCGGTCGATCCGCGCCAGACACGGTTCCAGACCGGCACGCAGCTTGGCGGCAGCGATCTGGCGGCGTTCAAGGCGGAAATGGCGCGACTGAAGGCGATTGCGGCGGCAGGTGGCCCGGTGGTTGCGGAGGCATCGGAGGCGAAGGGCCGCAAGGGCTAGCGCCCTTTCCGGAGCGCGCCACCCTATTCCGCGGAGCGGATGCGCGTGGCCATCCAGCCGGGGCCGACCATCATGTTGCCGCTGACATCGCCTTGCAGGCTGCTGCCGTTGGCGCGGTTGAGGCGGATGGCGGTGCCGCGCAGGCGGCCGTCGACAATGGGACTGCCCTGGTCGGCATCGAGCATCTGAAAGCGTTGGGTGAGCGTGGTCACAAAGCGTTCATTGCCGATCTCGAAGGCCCAGCGGCCGGCGGCGTTGGCGGGGACCACCCAAAAGAAGCCCGTGGCATCGTCGGTGAGGATGGTTTGATCGGGCGTCCATTCGGCCATGTCGAAAGCATGGCTGACGATGCGGGTGCCGGGCTTCATTTTCAGCAGCGTGTCACGCAATTTGAGATTCAAGCTAGGCAACAGGTAGAGCGTGACCACCGTCGCGCGCGAAAAATCTGTCTGGAAGATATCGGCGGTTTCAAAGGTGACTTTGGTGCCGACCCCTTCTTTCACCGCGCTGCGCAGCGCCAGCATCACCATGTCTGGATTATACTCGATGCCGTGCGCGCGGGCACCGAAATCCCGCGCGGCGGCGATTGCAATGCGGCCATCGCCGGAGCCGAGATCAACCACCATGTCGCGCGGGGTGACTTGCGCGACGGTCAGCATGGCCTTGATCAGGCCGTCGGGTGTGGGAACCCAGATCACGTCCTTGCCGTCTTGCCCCACTTGCGGCTGGTAGCGATCGTCTCCGGCCGGCTGGCTTTTCAGCAACGGCATGACATCGGTTGGGCCATCGATTTTCAGCGGGTTGCTGATGATCGGGCCGCGCAGGGGATCCTGCATTTCCGGGCTGGTCTGGATCACGCGAATCTGTGCCATGATCGGGCTGGCGGAGGCTGCAAGGAGCAGCGCTGCCAAATATGTCTGCTTGGCCATCACCTGCCACTATCTGCCAGCAAACCGCTTCCTATGCGAGGGGCTAGTGTTGCCCTGGCGCGACAGGCGGCGGCGAATCCGGGGTCCAGCGGCTGAAAAGTGCGGTGGGGAGAAGGATACCCCGCGCAGCCTCGCGAATGGCCATTTCTCCGCTTTCTATCTGGCCAGCCGGGAAAGCGGTGTCGCGCATGAGGGCATCGACCGCGACCGACGACAGCCGCAGCGCATAGGTTGTGAGGATGAGCAGCTTGCTGTCCTGATCGAGCAGTTGCGCGCAATCGGCGAGCAGGGCCGGGAGATGCTGGGTCAGATCCCAAACTTCGCCTTCCGGGCCACGGCCGAACTTCGGCGGATCGAGCAGAATGGCATCATAGCGTTTGCCGCGGCGGATTTCGCGGGCAACGAATTTGCGCGCGTCGTCGGTCAGCCAGCGGATGCGGGCATTGTGCAGGCCGGAAAGGACGGCGTTGGCGCGGGCGGCCTCGACCGCCCTTTTGCTGGCATCGACATGGGTGACGCGGGCGCCGGCAGCGGCTGCGACCAGCGAAGCGGCGCCGGTGTAGCCGAACAGGTTAAGCACTTCGCTGCCGGGCGCGGATACGGCGGCGAGTGCCTGCCAGTGCGGCGCCATATCGGGGAAGAAGGCGAGATGGCGGAAGGGCGTGCAGGCCGCGTGCAGCCTGATGCCGGCCTGCTCGATCGGCCAGCTGGCGGGCAGTGTGCCGGAAACATGCCAGCGGCCGCCGCCTTCTTCATCCGATCCGCCGATGAACTCGGCGTCGGCTGGCCAATCGAGGCTAGCGGGGCGCCACATAGCCTGTGCTTCCGGGCGGATGAAGCGGTAGGGGCCGCAGCGCTCCAGCTTGCGACCGTGGCCGCTATCCAGCAGCGCATAGTCGGCGCTGGGTTCGGCAACCAGAACGGGCAGGTTCACGCGAAGGCTCTGGCGGACAGCGCATCGGCCTTCGGGCCGACGGCTGCGAAGGCGGGAGCGGTGGTCAGCATGGCGGCACCCGCCGCGCGAACGGATTCCACCGTTGCGGCGTCTATCTCGGCGATCATTTCAGCGGCCGGGACGACACGATCGAACACCAGCAGGCTGCGGCCAAGCCAGTCGGATTGGCCGGAACAGCCTTCCAGCGCCATCAGCAGGCCGGCCTTCAGCTGGGCTTTCGCGCGGCGGAGTTCGGCTTCGCTCAACGTCGCGGCGGTCTGGGCAAGAACATCACGGGCCAGGGCGAGCGCGGTGGCGGCATCCTTGGGGCGGGTCGCGGCATAGAGAGAGAGGATCCCGGAGTCGCTGTGCGGGCTGTGCGAGGCGCTCACTGAATAAGCGAGGCCACGCTCTTCGCGCAGCTCCTGGAACAGCCGCGACGACATCCCGCCGCCAAGCGCGGTGGCAAACAATTGTGCCGCATAATAGTCGGGCGCGCGGGAATGCGGGCCTTCATAGGCGAGGGTAAGGTGCATCTGTTCGGACTTGCGCGCCTCACCAATGCTGCCGCCAACCCAGCGCGAGGCTTCGGACGCAGACGGCGTTGACACCGCGATTGACCCGAACAAGGCTTCAGCCTGCCGAACCAGCCGATCGTGATCGACGCGACCTGCGGCAGCGAGAACCAGGTTGCCGGCGCGATAGTGGCTGCTGCGCCAATGCGAAAGCGATGCGCAATCGAGACTTTCGAGGCTGGCGGGTGTGCCGAGGATGGGTCGTCCGATCGCTTGCTCCGGATAGCAGCGGTCTTGCAGCAGATCGAACACCAGATCATCGGGCGTATCGAAAGCCTCGCCGATTTCTGAGAGGACGACGGCCTTTTCCCGCTCCAGATCATCGGCATCGAAGCGCGGCGCATTTACCAGATCGGCAATCATGTCCACCGCAAGCGGCAGGTCTGCGGCCAGCGTGCGGCCATGAAATACGGTCATGTCGCGCGAGGTCCAGGCATTCAGCGAGCCGCCGACATCCTCGATTTCCTCGGCGATGCGGCGCGCGGTGCGGCTGGCGGTGCCCTTGAACAGCATATGTTCGAACAGGTGTGCGAGGCCGTTTTGCTCTGCGGTTTCGTGGCGGGCGCCGACGTTGGCGTTGAGGCCGACGGCGGCGGTTTCCACCCCGGGCATGGCAAGGCTTGCGATGGTGAAGCCGTTGGGAAGTGTGGTGATTTCCGGGATCATTCGGTGCCTGCGATATGGGCTTTCAGCGCATCGATATCGGCGGGCAGGCGCTCGAAGCGTTCGGCGCGCTCGAAAATGTGGGCGATGCGGCGGGGTAGCGGCGGTCGGACACCGGCAGATCGTTCGACAGCATCGGGGAACTTTGCCGGGTGGGCAGTGGCCAGCGTGACGATCGGGCCTTGCAGGGCACTGGCGTGCTTGCGCGCTGCGGCAAGACCGACGGCGGTGTGCGGATCGATCAGCTGGCCGCATTGCGACCAGGCCCAGCGCAGGCTTTGCATCATGCGGTCTTCGGCTACTGTTTCAGCAAGGAAGAGCGCACTCGCCTGTGTGCGCTGATCATCAGTGAGGGCCATTTTGCCGGTGGCTTCGAACACCGCCATGGCCGCCGCACAGGCGATTCCGTCACGTCCGTGCAGATCGAATAGCAGTCGTTCGAAATTGCTCGATACCTGAATGTCCATCGAAGGAGTGGTGGTGGGCGTGACGCTGCCAACCGAATAGTCACCCTGGTTAAGGGCACGAGCGAGGATGTCGTTCACGTTGGTGGCAACCAGCAGCTTGCCTACGGACAAGCCCATTTGCGCCGCCGCATAGCCGGCAAACACATCGCCGAAATTGCCGGTGGGGACGGCGAAGTTGATGAGGCGCTCTGGCGCGCCGAGGCGGACGGCGGCGTAAAAATAATAGACGATCTGGGCCAGCAGACGGGCCCAGTTGATGCTGTTGACGGCGGAAAGATTGTGTTTTGCCCGGAAGGGCGCGTCGTTGAACAGCGCCTTCACCAGAGCCTGAGCATCATCGAAGGTGCCATCGATAGCAATGTTGTGGACATTGGCGGCCTGGATGGTTGTCATCTGGCGGCGCTGCACATCGCTGACCCGCCCGTTGGGATGCAGCATGAAGATGGAAATGCCGGGCCGACCGGCCACGGCATGAATGGCAGCCGATCCGGTGTCGCCACTGGTGGCGCCCACGATGGTAAGGTCGCGCGACGGATCGATGAATTCGGCGAACAGGCCGCCCAGCAACTGCAGCGCAATGTCCTTGAAGGCAAGCGTGGGGCCATGGAACAGCTCCAGCAGCCAGTGACGGTGATCGAGCTGCACCAGCGGCGCGACTGCCGCATGGCCGAAATCGCCGTAGGCGGCGGCAATCAGGCGTTGCAGATTGGCGTCGTCGAGGCTGCCGGCAACGAAGGGCTGGAGGATGCGGAAGGCGGTATCGGCGTAGGAGAGGCCAGCCATCGCGGCAATGGCGTCGGCGGAGAAGCGCGGCCATTCGCGCGGCACATAGAGGCCACCGTCGCTGGCGAGGCCGGCGAGCGTCGCGGCGCGGAAATCGAGGGCGGGGGCAGAGCCGCGTGTGCTGATATAGTCCATGCTGGGCGTGGGTTAGGCGGTGGGTGGCGCGGGCGCAAGTTTCCAGCGCCGGAGATACAGTGCATAGATCACGGCGAGGATCGCGGCGAAGCTGAACCACTGGATGGCGTAAGACAGATGGTTGTTGGAGATGGTGTCGGGGCCGGGAGCGGCGCTGGGCACCAGCGGCGGGACTGCATCGCTGGAAACGAGGAGCCAGCCCCCTTCGCCGGTGCGGACCAATGTCCCTTTGAAGGCGCGGGAAACCGGTTTGTCGATTACCGGATCTGGCCGGGCAGACCATCCGGTATCGAGCAGCACAGGCTGCATGCCGGCCCGGCAGGTTTGGATGTGCGAATAGCCGGACTGGCCCTGGAGATTGCGGCCGGCGCGGGCGCTGGATGGCCCACCCTTGCACCGCAACCGCAGCCTCACGCTCCGAAACTGGGCGCTCTCCGGGATTGGGCCGATGCCGAGGTCCAGCACGGGCGCACTGCTGTTGGCCGCCAACTCTAGCAGCAGCGCCTCTTTCCACTGCATGCGCTGCAATTGCCACAGGCCGAAGCCGACAAGGATGGGCAGCGCGAACGCCACCATCACGGTTGGCAAAACAGGAAAGCCCCGACGGTTTCCCGCCGGGGCCTCCAGATGTCCAGTGGGAGGCGGGCTAGTGGCCAACCACGGCGGCCCCGAAGTTGGAACCCCAGATGTAGATGGTGAGGAACAGGAAAAGCCAGACGACATCGACGAAATGCCAGTACCAGGCGGCCGCCTCGAATCCGAAATGCTGCTTGGGCGTGAAATCGCCCTGATAGGTGCGCCACAGGCAGACGGCGAGGAAGATCGTGCCGATAACGACGTGGAAGCCGTGGAAGCCGGTCGCCATGTAGAAGGTGGCGCCATAGATGTTGCCGGCCATGCCGAAGGTGGCGTGGCTGTATTCATAGGCTTGCAGCGCCGAAAACAGCAGGCCCAGGATTACGGTAGCCCACAGCCCCTGTTTCAGGCCCTCGCGGTCGCCATGGATGAGCGAATGGTGCGCCCAGGTAACGGTGGTGCCGGAGAGCAGCAGGATGAGGGTGTTGAGCAGCGGATAGACGAACGGATCGAGCGGCTCGATGCCGACCGGCGGCCAGACCCCGCCGACCGCTTCGCCCGGATGCGGGAACAGCGAGGCGGCAAAGAAGGCCCAGAACCAGGCGACGAAGAACATGACTTCCGATGCAATGAACAGGATCATGCCGTAGCGATGGTGGAGCTGGACAATGGGGGTGTGATCGCCGCTGTTCGCTTCGGTGCGGACATCGGCCCACCAGAAGAAGCTGGTGGCCAGCACACCCACGAGACCAACCGCAGAGACCAGCCAGCCGAGTGAAAGCTCATGCCACCAGGCGACGAAGCCGCCCAGCATTACCATGGCGGAAATCGCACCCATCAGCGGCCAGGGGCTAGGGGGCAGGATGTGAAAATCGTGAGTCTTGCCGGATGCCATTGTCGTCACCTGTTGTCGTTTGAAAGGGCTTTAGTCCAGCATGTGCGGGTGCGCCAGACTTTAGCGTGCAGGAATATCAGCCTTGCCGGTCGCATAGATGCCGGGCGCGCGGGTTGGCGCCTCCACCGGAAAGAAGGTGTAGGACAAGGTGATTTCATCGATGTTGCGCGCATCGGGATCATCAAGGATGGCCGGATCGACATAATAGACGATCGGCATTTCCACCTTCTGGCCGGGTTGCAGGGTTTGCTCGTTAAAGCAGAAGCACTGGATCTTCACGAAGTATTTTCCGGCAGCTGCGGGCGAGACGTTGAAGGTGGCAGTGCCGGTGGTGGCAGAGGAGGCGCTGCTGGCGGCGCTGTAATAGGCCATCGCCTGCTCGCCGATCTTGATCTGCACGCGATTGTCGACCGGGGCAAAATCCCAGGGCAGGCCGCGCACATTGCCATCGAAGCGCACCTTGATGCTGCGGCCACCCAGCGCCTGCAGCTGTTCCGGTGTGGCAAGGCCGGTGATGCTGCCGGCCTGGGTGGTGCCGCCGAAGCCGGTGACCTGGCAGAAGATGCGATACAGCGGCACGCTGGCATAGGCGAGGCCCACCATGCCGAGGGCGATGAGGGCGGCCAGTATACCGGTGCGGATACGGGCACTTTGGGAATGTGTGAGGGTGGCACTCATCCGGCGATCCTTGAGATGGTGATTCCGTAGAACAGCACGGCGAAACCCGCGAGGACGATGGCTATCACCAGATTGCGCTTGCGCCGACGGGCCACGAAGGCCGCTTCCTCCTGCGGTGTCCAGCTCATCGGCGGCTCAGGCGCGCAGCACGAGGGCATCTGCCACCAGCAGCGCAAACAGCAGGAACAGATAGAGGATCGAGAATTTGAACAGGCGCTTTTCGGCGAGCATCTCGGCTGGCTCTTCCGCTGTGGCGCGAGCAACCTGAATGGCCAGAACGAGGAAGATGCTACCCAGAATGGCGGCAGACATGCCGTAGAGCATGCCGGTCAATCCAAGTGCAAAGGGGGCGACACTGACGGCCAGCAGGACCACGCTGTAGATCAGGATCTGCTTGCGGGTTTCAGCCAGCCCGTGCGTCAGCGGCAACATCGGCATCTGGGCGTTGGCATAGTCGCGGCGGATGAACATCGCCAGCGCCCAGAAATGTGGCGGGGTCCAGGCGAAGATGATCGCAAACAGCAGCAGAGGAAGGGCCGTTACATCGCCGGTAACAGCGGCCCAGCCGATGACAGGGGGAAAGGCACCTGCCGCCCCGCCAATCACGATGTTCTGCGGCGTATTGGGCTTCAGCCAGATGGTGTAGATCACGGCATAGAAGAAAATGCCGAGTGCAAGAATGCCGGCGGCGACCCAATTGGTCGCGAGCCAGAGGGTCATCACCGAGGCAGCCGACAGGATGATGGCAAAGCCCAGCGCATCTTCGCGCCGCAACCGACCGGCGGGGAGTGGCCGGTTGGCTGTGCGCTTCATCAAGCCATCCGTGTCAGCCTCAAGCCATTGGTTGAAGGCACCGGAAGCGCCTGCGCCCACCGCAATGCAGAGAATGGCAACGAAGGAGAGGAAGGGCGACAGGGTTCCGGGTGCCACGATCAGGCCGCAGGCAGCCGTGAACACCACCAGGGTCATCACGCGCGGCTTCAGCAGCGCCCAGAAATCCCGCCATTCCGCAACCGGCAATGCAATGCCGGCCGGAGTTTCCTCAAGCTGCGCGATATGGCCCATCAGTGCGCCTGCTGAACTTTCGTGAGATCCGGCAGGGTTTCGAACTGGTGGAACGGCGGCGGCGAGGAGAGGGTCCATTCCAGGGTGGTGGCACCCTCGCCCCAAGGGTTGGCCGCTGCCTTGCGACCGCCGAACAGCGACAGGAAGACGTTGACGAAGAACACCGCCATGCCGGCCAGCATGATGGCATAGCCCCATGACGCGATCTGGTTCCAGTAGGCGAAGGCTTCCGGATAGTCCGGAATCCGGCGCGGCATGCCATTGGCACCCAGGAAGTGCATCGGGAAGAACAGCACGTTGACGCCAATGAAGAACACCCAGAAGTGCAGCTTGCCGAGGAACTCGTTGTAGAGCTTGCCGGACATTTTGCCGAACCAGTAATAGAAGCCGGCGAACAGCCCGAACACCGCCCCCAGCGACAACACATAGTGGAAGTGCGCCACGACATAATAGGTGTCATGCATGTAGGTATCGACGCCGCCGTTGGACAGCACGATGCCGGTGACGCCGCCCACGGTGAACATGAAGATGAAGCCGAGCGCCCACAGCATGGGTGTTTCAAAGGTCATCTTGCCGCCCCACATGGTGGCGATCCAGGAGAAGATCTTGATACCGGTGGGTACCGCGATGATCATGGTGGCGGCCGTGAAGTACATCTTGGTGTTCACGCTGAGGCCCACGGTGAACATGTGGTGCGCCCAGACGATGAAGCCGACGAAGCCAATGGCAACCATCGCATAGGCCATGCCGAGATAGCCGAACACCGGCTTGCGCGCGAAGGTGGAGATGACCTGGCTGACAATGCCGAAGGCCGGCAGGATCATGATGTAGACTTCGGGGTGGCCGAAGAACCAGAACAGGTGCTGATAGAGCACCGGATCACCGCCGCCAGCCGCATCGAAGAAGGTGGTGCCGAAGTTGCGATCGGTCAGCAGCATGGTGATGGCGCCAGCCAGCACGGGCAGCGACAGCAGCAGCAGGAAGGCGGTTACCAGAACCGACCACACGAACAGCGGCATCTTGTGCAGCGTCATGCCGGGTGCGCGCATGTTGAAGATGGTGGTAATGAAATTGATCGCGCCCAGGATCGACGCGGCACCGGCAAGGTGCAGCGAGAAGATGGCGAGATCGACCGCCGGTCCAGGGTGGCCGGAGGTGCTGAGCGGCGGGTAGACCGTCCAGCCGGTGCCGGCACCGTTGAAGCCGGCGGGCCCGGGCACAAACATCGATGCACCCAGCAGGCAGAAAGCGGTGACGGTGAGCCAGAAGGAAATGTTGTTCATGCGCGGGAAGGCCATGTCCGGCGCGCCGATCATGATGGGCACGAACCAGTTGCCGAAACCGCCGATCAGGGCCGGCATCACCATGAAGAACACCATGATCACCCCGTGGCCGGTGATGAACACGTTCCAGAGGTGATAGGCGGCATCGATGTTGCCATCGGTGAACCAGGGCAGCACCTGCATACCCGGATTGGCCAGTTCCCAGCGCATGAAGCCGGAAAGCGCGCCGCCCACGATACCCGCGAAAATTGCGAAGATCAGATAAAGGGTGCCGATATCCTTATGGTTGGTCGAGAACAACCAACGCTGGATGAAGCTCAGGCTGTGATCGTGATGATCGGCATGGGCGTGGTCATCATGGGCGACCAGAGGGCTTGCGGTAGAGGCCATCGTTGGACCTTTCTCAGGCAGCAGACGCCGCGGCGGGCGCGGGCGTGACAGATGTTGCTTCGGGAGCGACAATTTGTGGGGCATCCACCGGCGTGACAGCGGCGCGAACGGCAGCAGCAACGACCGTGGGAGACAGGGCGGGGGCAACGGCAACGCCGGGGCCGGTCGGATCGATGCCGTCGGCCTTCTGCTTCATCCGCACCCAGGCCTTGAAATCCTCTTCAGAAAGCACTTCCACGGTGATCGGCATGAAGCCATGCTTGGTGCCGCACAGCTCGGAGCATTGACCATAATAGACACCGGGGCGATCGACCTTGAACCAGGTTTCGTTGATTTTGCCGGGCACGGCATCCATCTTCACCCAGAACGACGGCAGCGCCCAGCTGTGCAGCACGTCAGCAGCCGTGATCAGCAGCTTCACCGTCTTGCCGGCGGGAACAACCACGCGGTTGTCGGTGTCCAGCAAATAGGGCACCCCCTCCTTGGCGGCATCTGCCTGCGAAAGCGGCAGGGCATCGAAACTGATCCCGCCATAGTCGGGATATTCATAGCCCCAATACCATTGGAAGCCGGTCACCTTGATGGTCACATCGGCTTTGGGCGGATCATATTGATTGGCGAGCAGGCGGAACGAAGGAACCGCCACAAACAGCAGGATGATCGCCGGGATCAGCGTCCAGACCACTTCGATGGTGAAATTGTGTGTGGTTTTCGAAGCCACCGGGTTGGCAGCGGCGCGGTAACGGAATGCGACCCAGGCCATCAACGCCAGCACGAAGAGCGAAATGACCACGATCAGCGGGTTGAGGATGACGTTGGTGAGGAAGGCGGCTTCCTGGCCGATCGGCGTCATCTGCTCCTGAAGTTGCCAGCCCTTTTCCACCGGCTGACCAATGCCCGGTGTGGGGGCCATGCGGTTGTAACTGGCGATCGCTTCGGTTTGCGCGGCGCTGTGCGCGGCGGCGGCTTCCTGAACGGCGGCGACCGCCGCAGCGGTTGTCCCCGTGACCGGCGCCGGCACTTCCTGCGCTGCGGCAAAACCCGCGGTTGCCAAGGCCGCCGCAAACGCCACTGTTTTCAGTGTGCGATGCCAGCGTGGGAGCCACCCGAATGTCATTCCGTGTCCTTCAAATCCCCCGGAACGCTTTGCACGCCGAGTCCAATCTTACCGTCGGGCTATAGGCGGCTGTTTCATTCGCCTCAAGTCAGCATCCGGCTGTGCGACACCAGCGCCGATCGGCGCATCGGCCGATCCTGGCTGCCGATCCTGGCTACCGATCGTGGCTCCTGCCGCGAGCGGTCAAGCGGCAAGGTCGGCAAATTCCGCCTTGGCCTTGGTCATCTGCGCCAGCACCGCGGCCTGCATGTCTTCGCCCTGCAACATGGCAGCATTCCATACGGCCACATATTCCAGCCCCTGCGCCACCGTCATGTCGCGGCCGGCATTCAGCACCTGCTTGATGCCGGCGATGGCAAGCGGGCTCTTGGATGCAATCTCATACGCCAGCTGCATGGCTGCATCCACCGTTTCGGCATGGCTCGGCAGAAGCCGGTTCAGAAAGCCCTGCGCCTGCGCTTCGGCGCCCGTCCAGCGCCGGCCGGTGTAGGCCAGCTCGCGGATCAGGCCCTGCGGCAGCAGGTGCGGTATGCGTTGCAGCGTGCCCACGTCGGCAACGATGGCGATGTTAACCTCCTGGATGGTGAAGAAGCTATCTTCGGAGCCGACGCGCAAATCGCAGGCGGTGATAAAATCGACGCCGCCGCCGATGCAGCCGCCCTGGATGGCGGCAATCACCGGCACGCGGCATTGATCCACCACCGTGAAGGTGTTTTGCATTGCATGCACGTGGCGGCGGAACTTCTCGCGCGCACGCCCGGCGTCGCCGGCCTTGTTGGCAAGCGTTTGCCCGGCCCATTTGAGATCCAGCCCGGCGGTGAAATGCTTGCCGGTCGAGGAAATGACCACGGCGCGGATGGCGGGAGTGGCATCGATTTCGGCAAACACTTCCGGGATCTCGCGCCAGAATGCCGCATTCATCGTGTTGAGCTCTTGTGGGCGATTGAGCCGCACATGGGCGATTGCCCCTTCAACCAGATAGTCAAACGTGGTGTAGGTCATGCTGTTTCCCTTGCCGGTTCGGTTTGCTATGTCCGGGTGCATGACTCGCTTCACTGTCAACGGCAACCCTGTCGAATATCAGCTGGCACCCGACACGCCGCTGCTATGGGCGCTGCGCGACGCCTCCAACCTCACCGGCACCAAATATGGCTGCGGCGCCGGGCTGTGTGGTGCCTGCACGGTGCATGTCGATGGCGTGCCGACGCGGTCCTGCCAGGTGGCCATCGGCGCGCTGGAAGGCACGTTCATCACCACCATTGAAGCGCTTTCGGACAACCGCGACCATCCCGTGCAACAGGCCTGGATCGAGAAGCAGGTGCCGCAGTGCGGATACTGCCAATCGGGCATGATCATGGCGGCGGTGGCGCTGCTGAAGGCGAACCCGGCACCGACGCGCGAAATGATCCGCGAACAGATCACCAACATCTGCCGCTGCGGCACCTATCCGCGGATCGAGGAGGCGGTGCTGCGCGCGGCGGAAATTGCGCGGGGATAGCAGGCACCCGGCCTCTGGCGGGCAGGGGGATGATCCCCCTGCAACCCGCGGATTTCCGGAATGTAACCACAGCCTGCCGATGCGGAGTCTGGCGATCCGGAGTCTGGCGATCCGGAGTCTGGCGATTAGGGCAGCGGCTCAGATATCGGCGTATATGTGGCGTTCCATTTTCGCGCCCGGATGCGTCACCGCGCCAAGGCTCGCGGGGCCGACATTTTGGGCGTAGCGCCACAGCGCGCCGGACTGGTAATCGTTGGTGCGCGGCTGCCACTGGGCGCGACGGGTGGCGAGGATATCGTCTGCCACCAGCAGGTCGATGGTTCCGGCGACCGCGTCGATGCGGATGCGGTCACCGTTTTCGATCAGCGCGATGGGGCCGCCGTCTGCCGCTTCGGGGCCGACATGGCCGATGCAGAAGCCGCGGGTGGCGCCGCTGAAGCGGCCGTCCGTTATCAGGGCGACACTGTCTCCCATGCCTTGGCCATAGAGGGCGGCGGTGGTGGAGAGCATTTCGCGCATGCCGGGGCCGCCTTTCGGGCCTTCGTAGCGGATGACGATCACTTCGCCCTGGCGGATTTCGCGCGCTTCGACGGCGGCGAAGCAATCTTCCTCGCAATCAAAAACCCGCGCCGGGCCTTCGAATTCCAGGACGTGCAGGCCGGCGACCTTCACGATGGCGCCGTCTGGCGCCAGGCTGCCGCGCAGGCCGACGACCCCGCCGGTGGGTGACAGCGGGGCGGAGACCGGGCGGATGACGTCCTGGTCCGGATTCCAGCGGATTTCGGCGAGATTTTCGGCGAGCGTCTTCCCGGTGACGGTGAGGCAGTCGCCATGCAGCAGGCCGGCTTCGAGCAGGGTTTTCATGACCATGTAAACGCCGCCGGCGGCATGCATGTCTTTCGCGACATAGCGGCCGCCGGGTTGCAGGTCGGCGATGTAGGGGGTCGTCTTGAAGATTTCGGCGACGTCGAACAGTGTGAACTCTATCCCGGCTTCGTGCGCCATCGCCGGCAGGTGGAGCGCCGCGTTGGTGCTGCCACCGGTCGCGGCGACCACGCGGGCGGCGTTTTCGAAAGCCTCCAGCGTACAGATGTCGCGCGGGCGGATGTTGGCCTCCAGCATGCGCATGACCGCGCGGCCGGCGTCCCGCGCGATCTCGGCGCGGCTTTCGTAGGGTGCGGGGGCCATGTTGCTGTTCGGCAGCGAAAGCCCGATGGCCTCCGCCACACAGGCCATGGTGTTGGCGGTATATTGCCCGCCGCAGGCGCCGTGGCCGGGGCAGGCGACCTTTTCCAGCGCGATCAGCTCCGACAGGGGGCAGTTGCCGGCGGCGTGGCTTCCCACCGCCTCGAACACATCCTTCACGGTCACGTCTTTGCCGCCGAACTGGCCGGGAAGGATCGATCCGCCATAAACGAACACGCTCGGCACGTTCAGGCGCAGCATCGCCATCATCATGCCGGGAAGCGACTTGTCGCAACCGGCAAAGCCGATCAGCGCGTCGTAACAATGGCCGCGCATCGAAAGCTCGACCGAATCGGCGATCACCTCGCGCGAGGCGAGCGAGGATTTCATGCCCTGGTGGCCCATGGCAATGCCGTCTGTGACGGTGATGGTGTTGAAACGGCGCGGCATGCCGCCGCCTTCGATCACCCCTTCGCGAGCAATGTTGGCCTGCGCGTCCAGCGTGGTGTTGCAGGGCGCGCTGTCATTGCCGGCGCTGGCAATGCCCACGAACGGGCGGGCGATCTCTTCCTCGGTGAGGCCCATGGCAAAATAATAGGAGCGGTGCGGCGCCTTGGACGGTCCAACCGACACATGGCGGCTGGGCAGGCGGGATTTGTCGAACGGCATATGGGCACTCCCTTTCGCGCCGCGTCATGCGGCGAGAGGAGGCTTGGCGTCAATCCGAAGGGTGCCGGGCGAAGGGCGGTGGCGAGCCATTTTGCCGATCACGGTTCCATGAACACTATTGTTGGAATAGCAAGTCCATGATAGCGAAGATAAGTGGGATATGGATTGGGTGCAAGTGGGGCTCCTGAAACAGCATGCCACGGGATTTCCGGGTCGCCCGGAAGCTAACAGTTGGGAGACTATCGATGAAATTTGCAAAACTGCTTTCGCAATCGGCAATCGCCGCAGGACTGGCGCTTGCTGTTGCCACTCCGGCATCGGCGGCATGGGTTTTCGTCGGCAGCTGGTATGTTGGTGATGGCCCGGTTTGGACGTCAAATCCGGCGGTGCTGAACGGCCTTGAAACTGCCGCGCTGCTGTTTGGCGGCGCACCCGGCGACTATGCCATTTCGACCATCGACGCCAATCCGGCAAACATCAATTTCTCGGCTTTTGTCGATGGCTGGGGCGATGAGCAATATCTGACGACTGCCGTTGCGCAGAACTACTCGCTCGACCTTGGCGCGCCGGGCTACAATGATCCCGCCGGCGGCGGCACCGCCTATTCGGCCTGGGTGTTGGACCATAGCTGCTTCAACCGTTACAGTGACATCACATTGACCTGCGAGGCTGGTGAGCCTGGCTTGAACTATGCCTTCCGCAATGACGATGTGGTTGTTCCCGAGCCAGCCACCTGGGCAATGATGATCAGTGGCTTCGGGCTGGTGGGCTTTGCCGCTCGCCGCCGCCGCGAAACCAGCGTTTCGGCCTGATT
The DNA here is from genome assembly GCA_020693225.1 of Sandarakinorhabdus sp. Taxonomy (GTDB): domain Bacteria; phylum Pseudomonadota; class Alphaproteobacteria; order Sphingomonadales; family Sphingomonadaceae; genus Sandaracinobacteroides. The sequence continues at coordinate 23,141 of JAIMJL010000003.1, forward strand.
GTATCCGAAGGGGGCGCGGTTGCGCCCCCTTCACCCCTGCCAGAACAGCCCTGCTGCAAGCAGCAGGCCAATGGCGACAACGCTGGCCTTCAAGGCTTTGTCTGGCACATGGGCGATGGCGTTTGCGCCCAGCCAGCCGCCGGCCATCGAGCCAATCCCGAGTGCCAGCGCCGGTGTCCAGGCGACTTCGCCCGATAGCGCGAAAACCGCAGCGCCCGAAAGATTCATCGCGGCCGCCAGCGCATTCTTGTTGGCCTGCGCCGCTTTCACCGTGCTGCCGGCCAGCGTGAACAGCGCCAGCATCAGGAAGCCGATGCCGCCACCGAAATAGCCGCCATAAATGCCCACCGCGAGCTGCCCGGCCTTCAGCGGGCCGCGACCCAGATTTTTCGCCTGCACCGGCCGGCCGAACGCGCCGCGCGCGAATAGCGCGGTGGCCGCCAGCACCAGCCAGGGCAGCATGCGGCGGAACAGATCGCTGGGGGTTGCCAGCAGCAGCAATGCGCCAACCACCCCGCCTGCAAGGCTAAGGCCCAGCAGCCAGGCAAAGCCTACGCCGCCGATGCCGGACACCAGCTTGCGGTTGGCGAGCGCGGTGGTGATCTGGCCGGGAAACAGCGCCACGGTGGACGTGAGATTGGCAACGCGGGCATCCAGCCCGGTTGCCATAAGCGCAGGCAGGGTGATGAAGCTGCCGCCGCCAGCGAGCGCATTCTGAGCGCCGGCCCAGATACCGATGAGCGCAACGCCGGCCAATTGCCAAATGCCTTCCAGAACCCGCCTCCTGCCCGCTTGCCCGGCACAGGGCGCGGGCCTATTCACACGCCACAGTGGCCGTGCAGCACGGCCTTGGTACCAAAGCCGCCGTGCACATCGTGCACATCGTGCACAACGGCCTTAGAGGATGTGCTATCATGGGAAAGCGATATTTTGGCACCGATGGCATCCGCGGGATTGCCAACGGGCCGAAGATGACCCCGGAACTGGCGATGAAAGTGGGGCAGGCGGCGGGGACGCACTTCCTGCGCGGGAGCCACAAGCATCGCGTGCTGATCGGCAAGGACACACGGCTGTCGGGCTATATGCTGGAGCAGGCGCTGACCGCCGGGTTCACCAGCGTGGGCATGGATGTGGTGCAGGTGGGTCCGATGCCGACACCTGCGGTGGCGCTGTTGACGCGGGAAATGCGCGCAGACCTTGGCGTGATGCTGTCGGCCAGCCACAATCCCTTTCAGGACAATGGCATCAAGCTGTTCGGCCCGGATGGCTACAAGCTGACCGACGCGGACGAGCTGGCGATCGAGGCGCTGATGGCCGGGCAGGCGGCGCTGGCGGATGCATCCGGAATCGGCCGGGCGCGGCGGATCGATGATGCGCGCGGGCGCTATATCCATGCGGTGAAATCCAGCTTTCCGGAAAGCCTGCGGCTGGACGGCTTGAAGCTGGTGGTCGATTGCGCGCACGGGGCGGCCTACAAGGTGGCACCCGAAGCATTGTGGGAGCTGGGCGCGAACCTGACAACGATCGGCGCGTCGCCCAACGGCACCAACATCAACGATCATGTCGGATCCACGCATCCGCAGGCGCTGGCGGCCAAGGTGCTGGAAACGGGTGCCGACATCGGCATCGCGCTGGACGGCGATGCCGATCGGCTGATCGTGGTGGATGAAAAGGGCAGCATCGTGGACGGCGACCAGCTGATGGCGCTGATCGTGCAATCGCAGCTTGCGGCGGGCACCCTGCGCGGCGACGGGCTGGTGACGACGGTGATGTCCAACCTGGGGCTGGAACGGTTCGTACAAGGGCTGGGCCTGCAGATGCACCGCACGGCGGTAGGCGATCGCTATGTGCTGGAAGGCATGCGGACGCATGGTTGCAATGTGGGTGGCGAACAATCCGGGCACATCATCCTGTCGGATCATTCCACCACCGGCGATGGTCTGTTGGCGGCGTTGCAGGTGCTTGCCGTTTTGGTGCGAGAGGGGCGGCCGGCGAGCCATGTGTTGAACCGCTTTCATGCCTATCCGCAGCTGTTGAAAAATGTGCGGCAGGAGCCGGCCGTGCTGGAGCATGCCAGCGTGAAGGCGGCGATTGCCGCCGCCGAGGCGGCGCTGGCCGGCAGCGGGCGGCTGCTGGTGCGCAAATCAGGCACCGAGGCGCTGATCCGGGTGATGGCCGAGGGCGAAGACGAAGCCTTGGTGCTGCAGACCGTGGACATGGTGTGCGACGCTGTGAAAGCGGCGGCTTGATCCCGCGAATCCTCATCATCGCCGGCAGCGATTCCGGCGGTGGCGCCGGGGTGCAGGCGGATATCAAGACAGTCACCATGCTGGGTGGCTTTGCCACAACGGCCATCACGGCGATCACTGTGCAGAATACGCTGGGGGTGTCTGCCATCCATGCCGTGCCGCAGGATATCATCGCCGGGCAGATCCGGGCGGTGCTGTCGGACATTGGCGCGGATGCCATCAAGATCGGCATGCTGGGCGACAGTGCCACGATCGAAACCGTGGCGGATTGCCTTGGCGATGTTCGTATCCCGATGATCCTCGATCCGGTGATGGTGGCGAAGGGCGGGGCGGCGCTGCTGGCCGAGGAGGCGACCTGGGCGCTGGTACATCGGCTGCTGCCGCTGGCAACCGTGCTGACGCCCAATGTGCCGGAACTGGCATGCCTTTCGGAGACAGACATAGCTGACGAGGCAGACATGCTGCTGGCCGCGCAGGAGCTGTTGCAGCGCGGGCCGGGCGCAATTCTGGCCAAGGGCGGGCACCTTGCGGGCGAAACCGTGGTGGACTGGCTGGTGAGCAGAAATGGCCAGCAGCGATACGCCGGCGAACGCATCGAAAGCCGCAACACGCATGGCACAGGCTGCACGCTGGCCAGCGCGATCGCCTGTCTGGTGGGGGCAGGGGTGCCGCTGCCGGAAGCGGTTGGGCAGGCGCGCGGCTTTGTGCGCGCGGCGATTGCCGCGGCACCGGGCTTTGGTGCCGGGCATGGGCCGATGCTGCACAATTTCGCGCTGGCAAAATCCGGCGGGTGATCGAGCGATGATCGGCTTGGGCTGGGGGCTGGAAGGCGAATTTCCCGGCCTGGTTTTCGGCGTGGACGAGGTGGGGCGCGGACCCTGGGCCGGGCCGGTGACAGCGGCCGCGGCCTGCCTGTCTCCTGATACCGTTCCGGCCGGACTGGCTGACAGCAAGGTGCTCTCGGCCAATGCCCGCGACGATCTGGCCAGACTTTTGCTGGCGGCGGGGAGGGTGGAGATCGGCTGGGCGAGCGTGCAGGAGATTGACGCACTGAACATTTTGGGCGCGACACATCTGGCCATGGCGCGCGCCATTGAGGCGCTTGCCGCGCGCATCGGCGCGCCGGCGATGGTGCTGGTAGACGGCAATCGCGTGCCGGACTTGCGCTGGCCGTGCCGGGCGGTGGTGAAGGGGGATGGGTGCGTTGCCAGCATTGCGGCGGCCAGCATCGCCGCCAAGGTGGCGCGCGATGCGCACATGGCCGACCTTGCAGCGCATTACCCGGCCTATGGATGGGAACGGAACAAGGGCTATGGGGTGCCCGCGCATGCCGAGGCACTGCGCCAGCAAGGCGTAAGCCCGCACCATCGCCGGTCTTTTGCGCCGATCCGCAAACTCCTCGGCGTTTGAGTCTTTTCGGCAACAGTCGCAACATCTGGTGGGTCAGATTCGCTCTGGGACTCAACCCGTGGTGGTATGAGTCGCAATCAGGACCATCCGATTCCCGGACTCAGAAATCTGACATAAATCCATGACTTGACGCGAGATTCTCTGTTCTGCCACCGATGCCTCCGAGAGTTATCCACAAGGCGATATCGGGGGCGTAGCATGCAGACGAACAGGATTATCCGCGGCGACAGCATCGCCGAAATGGCCAGGCTGCCGGCAAAATCGGTCGATCTGGTGTTTGCCGATCCGCCCTATAATCTGCAGCTGGGCGGCGACCTGCAAAGGCCGGACGGCAGCCAGGTGGATGCGGTAACCGATCATTGGGACCGGTTCGACAGCTTTGCCGACTATGACCGCTTTACCCGCGCCTGGTTGGCGGAAGCGCGCCGGGTGCTGAAGGACGATGGCGCGCTGTGGGTGATCGGCACCTATCACAACATTTTCCGGGTGGGCGCCGCGTTGCAGGATCTGGGCTACTGGGTGCTGAACGATATCGTTTGGCGCAAGGCCAACCCGATGCCGAATTTCAAGGGCACACGTTTCACAAATGCGCACGAAACGCTGATCTGGGCGTCGAAATCGCCCAGTGCCCGGCCGCACTTCGCCTACAAGGCGATGAAGGCGCTGAACGAGGATCTGCAGATGCGGTCGGACTGGACGCTACCGATCTGTTCGGGCGCCGAGCGGGTGAAGGTGGACGGGGTGAAGGCTCACCCGACGCAGAAGCCTGAAGCCTTGCTGGCGCGCATCCTGCTGGCGACCACGCAGGACGATGATCTGGTGCTGGACCCCTTCTTCGGTTCGGGCACAACCGGCGCGGTGGCCAAGCGGCTGGGGCGGCGCTGGATCGGCATCGAGCGCGAGGCAGGCTATGCCGATGTGGCGCAGGCGCGGATCGATGCGGTGCTGCCGCTGGCCCCGCAAGACCGGGTGATAACGCACGATGCCCGCACGGCAACACGGGTGCCGTTCGGTACGTTGGTCGAAACCGGGGTGCTAACGCCGGGAGCTACGCTGACGGACTTGAAGCGGCGGTACCGGGCGCGGGTGCGCGCCGATGGCTCGCTGGCGCTGGACGGTGGCCGGGCGGGTTCGATTCACCAGATCGGCGCGGCGGTGCAGGGTTTGCCCAGCTGCAACGGCTGGACTTTCTGGCATGTCGAACGACGCGGCCAACTGGTGCCGATCGATTCCATGCGCGAGGCCTATCGCAAAACCGCCCTGGGCTAGGATTTCGGGGTTGCGTTGATATACTGTTACATCTAGCAAGGCGGCCCGTTCGCTTGCCAGGATGACTTCATGCGGTTTCTTCGATCTGCCAGCCTCGTTACCATCGCTGCGTTTATGCCGCTCGCAGCTGCACAGGCAGACGATGCACCGCCGCCTGACAGCCTGCACGGCGACCTTGGCACCGACATCATCGTGACCGCGCCATTTGCGCGCGATCGTTTCTCGTTGCCTACTGCTGTCGGTGTGTTGCAGGGGCCGGCGCTAACCCGCGAAGTGCGTAGCAGCATCGGCGAAACGCTGGCGCGGCAGCCCGGGGTTTCGGCCAGCTGGTTCGGGCCGAATGCGTCGCGGCCGATCCTGCGCGGCTTCGAGGGTGAGCGGGTGCGGGTTCTGACCGACGGCATCGGCAGCTTCGATGTGTCCAACACATCGGTGGATCATGCGGTGGCGATCAATCCGCTGCTGGCAGACCGGGTGGAAATCGTGCGCGGACCGGCCAGCCTGCTCTATGGCTCGGCGGCGATCGGCGGGGTGGTGAACGTGACCGATCGGCGGATCGCCCGCGAGGTGCCGGACGAGCCGGTGCACATCGATGCAAGCGGCACACTGGCATCCGCTGCGAAAGAGCGCGGTGGCGGTGCGGCGGTCGACGTGCCGCTCGGTGCCACCGGCCTCGTGCTGCACGCCGACGGCAGCTTTCTGCAGACCGGCGATTACCGCACCGGCGGATATATTTTTTCGGAAAGCCTGCGCATGCAGGCAGAGGCAGCGGGCGGCGCGGTCGCCGAACAGGCACAAGCCCGTGGTCGCGTCCAAAACACCGACGCCCGCACCTGGGACGCGGCCGGGGGCTTGAGCTTCATTGGCGCGGGCGGCAGCATCGGATTTGCCGTCAGTCGGCTGGAAAGCAACTACGGCATCCCCAATGGTATGGACCTGGGTGACGGCGGTGAGGCGGACATTCGCCTCGACCTAAAGCAGACGCGCATCGATGCGCGCGCTGCGGTTCCGCTGGGTGGTGGTTTCGAGCGGCTGACCTTCCGCTTTGGCTGGGCAGACTATCGCCACGACGAAGTCGAGGCGGATGGCGCCATCGGCACGAGCTTTTTCAACCAGGCGCTGGAAGCCCGCGTGGAGCTGGTGCAGGCCGAGCGCAGCGGCTGGAAGGGTGCCAGTGGCGCACAGTTTCTCAGCCGGCGCTTCGAGGCGGCCGGCGAAGAGGCTTATATCCCGCTGAACCTTACCGACCAGACCGGTCTGTTTACGCTGCAGCAGTTCGAGCTGGGCGCAGCGACGGCAGAAGTCGGCGGTCGCTGGGAGCATACGAATGTGCGCTCGCCGGTGGTGGGCGTGCGGCGCAGCTTTGACAGCTTTTCACTGGCAGCCGGCGTTTCCTTTCCGCTGGCCGAGGGCTGGCGGCTGGCGCTCAGCGGATCGCATTCCGAGCGCGCGCCATCGGCCGAAGAGCTGTTTGCCAACGGCGCGCATGCGGCAACGGGAGCGGTGGAAATCGGCAATCCCGACTTTGTGAAGGAGCGTTCGATCGGGGCGGAAGCCGTGCTCCGCGGGCGCGGCGCGGGTTGGCGCGTGGAAGTGTCCGGCTTTTTCAGTCGCTTTAACGACTTCATCTACCTGTCTCCCACCGGCGAGACGGATGATGAGTCGGGCCTGCCGATCTTCGAATATCGCCAGCTTCCCGCGCGCTACTGGGGCTTTGAAGCCGAAGGCGCGCTGACGGTGGCGGAGCTGGGCGAAACGCGCGTGGAGCTGACGGCACTGGCCGACATGGTGCGAGCAGACATACTGGACGGCGGCGGGCCGGTTCCGCGCATTCCGGCCTTCCGGATGATCGGCGGCATCGAAGCCAGCGGCGGCGCATTCGGCGGCCGGCTGGAAGCCGAGCATGTGACGCGGCAGACGCGGATTGCCACTTTCGAGACCGAGACGCCGGCTTATACGCTGATCAATGCATCGGTGAACTGGCGCCCCTTTGGCGCGGACAATGGGACGACGGTCAGCCTGTCCGCCAACAACATCTTTGATGTGGAAGCGCGGCGGCACTCCAGCTTTCTGAAAGACGTGGCCCCGCTGCCGGGGCGGGATTTCCGGCTAAGCCTTCGCGCCAGCTTCTGACCCAGCCAGGCCGCCGCGCGTTGCGCGACGGCCTGGTTTGCCCGTTCAGCGCCGGTCGAACCGGTCGAGGTTCATGACCTTGGCCCATGCCTTGACGAAAGCGTGCACAAATTTGCCGCCAGCGTCGTCGGTGGCATAAGCTTCGGCCAGTGCCCGCAGCTCCGAATTGGAGCCAAACACCAGATCGACGCGGGTACCAGCCCATTTGCGCTCGCCGGTCTTGCGGTCGTGCGCGACATAGACGCCCTTCTGGTTGGCGTCGGGTGCCCAGGTCATGCGCATGCTGGATGACAGCAGGTTCACGAAGTAGTCGTTCGACAGGGTTTCCGGCCGGTTGGTGAACACGCCGAGCGTCGAGCCGCCGACATTGGCCCCGAGCACACGCAGGCCGCCAACCAGCACTGTCATTTCCGGCACGGTCAGCTTGAGCAGTTGTGCCTTGTCCACCAGCAGTTCCTCGGCGGTGCGGGCTTGCCCCTCCTGCAGATAGTTGCGGAACCCGTCTGCCTTTGGCTCCAGCACGGCAAAGCTCTCGGCGTCGGTCTGTTCAGGAGTCGCATCCGTGCGACCCGGCGCAAACGGCACGGTGATGCTGTGGCCCGCCTTCTTCGCCGCCGCTTCAACCGCTGCGCAGCCGCCCAGTACGATGAGATCGGCCAGCGACACCTTCTTGCCATCAGCCTGCGCAGCATTGAAGGCCGTCTGTATGCCTTCCAGCACGGCCAGTGCTTGCGCCAGCTGCTCCGGCTCGTTCACCGCCCAGTCTTTCTGGGGTGCCAGCCGGATGCGCGCGCCATTGGCGCCACCGCGCATGTCGGAGCCGCGGAAGCTGGAGGCCGACGCCCAGGCGGTTGCAACGAGACGCGAAATCGAAAGGCCAGAGCCGAGAATCTGCGCCTTCAGCCCGGTGATATCGGCTTCGATCACCAGCGGATGATCGACCGGCGGCACCGGATCCTGCCAGATGCGCGGCTCGCTGGGCACTTCCGGCCCGAGGTAGCGGGTGATCGGCCCCATGTCGCGGTGGGTCAGCTTGTACCAGGCTTCGGCAAAGGCCTTCTTCAGCGCATCGGGATTGGCATGGAAATGGCGCGAGATCGGCTCGTAGATCGGGTCCATGCGCATTGCCATGTCGGCTGTTGTCATGATCGGCGCATGGCGCTTTTCCGGGTTGTGCGCATCCGGCACGGTGCCCTGCGCCTCCGGATTCTTCGGCGTCCACTGGTGCGCCCCGGCCGGGCTTTTCGTAAGCTCCCATTCGTAGCCGAACAGATTGTCGAAATAGCCATTGTCCCAGGCCACCGGATTGTTGGTCCAGGCGCCTTCGATGCCGCTGGTGATGGTGTGTTCGCCGTTGCCGCTGCCCAAACGGTTTTTCCAGCCCAGGCCCAGCTGCTCGATTGGAGCGCCTTCCGGCTCGGGGCCGACATAGTCCGCCGGGGAGGCTGCACCATGGCATTTGCCGAAGGTGTGCCCGCCGGCGGTGAGCGCCACGGTTTCCACGTCGTTCATGGCCATGCGGGCAAAGGTCTCGCGGATATCGCGGCCCGAGCCAATCGGATCCGGCGTGCCGTTGGGGCCTTCCGGGTTGACATAGATAAGGCCCATCTGGACGGCTGCCAGCGGGTTGGCGAGTTCGCGCTCGCCGCTGTAGCGTTCGTCGCCCAGCCAGTCGGCTTCTGGTCCCCAATCGATATCCTGTTCCGGCTCCCAGATATCGACCCGGCCGCCACCGAAGCCAATGGTTTCGCCGCCCATCGATTCGATGGCGCAGTTTCCCGCCAGCACCAGCAGATCCGCCCAGGAAAGCTTGCGGCCATATTTCTGCTTGATCGGCCACAGCAACAGACGCGCCTTGTCCAGATTGGCGTTGTCTGGCCAGCTGTTGAGCGGGGCAAAGCGTTGCGAACCCGATCCGGCGCCGCCGCGGCCATCGGAAATGCGATAGGTGCCGGCGGCATGCCAGGCCATGCGGATGAACAGCGGGCCATAATGGCCATAATCTGCCGGCCACCAATCCTGCGGCGTGGTCATCAGGGCGAAGATGTCCTGCTTCGCGGCGGCCAGATCCAGCGTCTGGAAAGCGGCGGCATAGTCAAAATCCGGCTCCATCGGATCGGACAGCGACGAATTCTGCCGCAGCATCCCGAGATCGAGCTGATCGGGCCACCACATGCGGTTGTTCATGCTCCAGACCACGGCGGTGCGGCTGACCCGGCTGCCCATCGGGCATTTGCTTTCGGCGTTCATGGTGGCTCCACTCCTCTTTGTGATTTGCGCTTCAGGATGCCACAGGATCGCCCGCGACGAGCGTGGTGTCCAATCACAAATGGCAATCAGAGTAATCGATGCAGCTACAGCTGGCTGGTCTCGCAGGTGAAGGAGATGGTGAGCCAGCGGTCGGGGCTGTCGCCGCCGAGCGCATCGCCGATTTCCCGGCGCAGGGTATCGAAGTGGCGCACGGTTTGCGGCGGATAGTCGCCCGGCACCAGCACAGTGATCTCGATAAAGCGGGCGCGTCCGGCCTTTTGCACATAGCTGGCGAATTCGCGGAAACCGTGCCGCGCGACGAAGGCTTCCATCACGGAGCGCACCTCGCGGTCCAGCTCGGGCGGCGCCTCGATGAACACTTCGCCGAACGCCCGCCGGGCTTCCGCCAGCGGCACCGGCAACAGCGCCAGTGACAGGATGGCCAGCACCGCCGGATCGACAAAAGGAATCCAATGCGCCAGCGCGGTATCCTGCATGGCCAACGCCGCAAGGAAGGCGAGCAGCAGCGCGCCAGTGATCAAGGTAGACATCAGCCAGCCATGCTGCTCCAGCCGCACGAGTTCGGACTGCAGGCGGGCGTTCTGCCGGCGGACATAAAGCCAGATGATGAGGCAGATAATGGTAACCACGGCGGAATAGACGAGCGCCATGCCAAGCGCCGGCGCGTTGCCGCCAGACAGCAACTGCTGCACCGCGTTGACGAAGCCATAGCCGATTAGCAGCAGCAGGATCGATGCCTTGAAGCCCAGCACCAGCGGCTCCAGATGCCAGAAGCCGAACTGGAAACGCCGGGTTCCTTCGCTCGCCATCAGCCTGGCAACCGCAAGCATCAGCAGCGTGACGGCGGCATCGATCAGCGAGAACAGGCCATCGAAAACAATGGCCACCGAATCGGCCACCAGTCCAAGGATGACGCCAAGCGTGGCGATGGCGAAAGTGGCAACAATCGAAGCGCGCAGCAGCCGGATTTCAAACGCACTGCGCAACCGATAGGCGCGCCCGACGCTTTCAAACCCCGCCATCAGCCACCGTGCAGAAAGTGCATCACATCGCCGTCCTGCACCACATAGGTCTTGCCTTCGGCGCGGAGCTTGCCGTGCTCGCGCGCGCCGGCTTCGCCGTTGAAGGCGATGAAGTCTGCATAGGCGATGGTTTCAGCGCGGATGAAGCGGGCTTCGAAATCGCTGTGGATGACACCAGCGGCCTGCGGCGCGGTGGCGCCCTTTTCTACCGTCCAGGCGCGGGTTTCCTTGGGGCCGACGGTGAAATAGGTGATCAGGTGCAGCAGTTCATAGCCGGCGCGGATGATACGACCGAGGCCGGTTTCCTTGAGGCCCAGCTCTTCCAGGAACAGCCCGCGTTCATCGGCGGCCATGGTGGCGATTTCCGCCTCGATCGCCGCCGAAATCACAACCGACCCCGCGCCTTGCCGTTCCGCCATGGCGGCAACTTGGGCGGAAAAGGCGTTGCCGGTGGCGGCCGAGGCCTCCTCCACATTGCAGACATAGAGAACCGGCTTGCCGGTGAGCAGCTGCGCTTGCGCGAGATGCCGCGCTTCGTCGGCATCGCGCGGCTCTGCGAGCCGCGCGGGCTTGCCATCGCGCAACAGGTCCAGCGCGAGGGTCAGCGCGGCGGCGGCGGCTTTCGCCTCCTTGTCGCCGCTCTGGGCCTTTTTGGCGAGTGCCGGAACGCGGCGCTCAAGGCTGTCCAGATCGGCCAGCATCAGCTCGGTTTCCACCGTTTCGGCGTCTGCCACCGGATCGATGCGGCCCTCCACATGGGTGATGTCGTCATCCTCGAAGCAGCGCAGCACGTGGACGATAGCGTCCACCTCACGGATGTTGGCGAGGAACTGGTTGCCGAGGCCTTCGCCTTTGGAGGCGCCACGCACCAGGCCGGCAATATCCACAAAGCCAAGCTGGGTTTCGATGATTTTGGCCGAGCCGCCAATCTTGGCGATGGTCTCAAGGCGCGCATCCGGCACGCCCACATTGCCGACATTCGGCTCGATCGTGCAGAAGGGATAGTTCGCCGCCTGCGCTGCCGCCGTTTCGGTCAACGCGTTGAAAAGCGTGGATTTCCCCACATTGGGAAGGCCAACAATGCCACAGCGGAAACCCATGAAATTTCTCCAGATACCTTGATTGTGCGTATCACCGGCAACTTGCCGCCGTCAGCCGATTTTTTCGCCATCTCGCGCAGCCGTCTCAGGCTCCGGCCTGCTGCCGTAGCGCCAGGTCGCTCATGAAGCGAGGGGTGTCGCCAGCAGCCAGCAGGGGTGCCAGATGCGCGATGTCATCCAATAGCTGCGCGAGCCCCGGCTGCTCCGCCTTGGCGAAGTTGCCCAACACATGCGCAGTCACCCGGTCCTTGTGACCGGGATGGCCGATGCCGATGCGAACGCGCGTGTAATCCTGCCCGACATGCGCATCGATCGAGCGCAGGCCATTGTGGCCGGCAGCGCCGCCGCCCTGCTTCACCTTCACGCGGAAGGGGTCTAGGTCGAGCTCGTCGTAAAACACCGTAAGGTCCTGCGGTTCCAGCTTGAAGAAGCGCAGGGCCTCGCCAACGCTGCGGCCGCTTTCGTTCATGAAGGTCATCGGCTTCAGCAGCAGGATTTTTTCACTGCCCAGATGGCCTTCGCAGAGCAATCCCTGAAAGCGGGCTTTCCAGGGCGAAAAGCGATGCGCGGAAGCAATCGCGTCCGCGGCCATGAAGCCGATATTGTGGCGATGCTGGGTATATGCCGGGCCGGGATTGCCCAGCCCGGCATAGATCTGCATCAGGCCGCAGCTTCGCCTTCGGCATCGGCTGCGTCTTCTGCACTGCGCAGGCCAGACGGTGCAACGATGGTGGCCAGCGTGAAATCCCGATCGATGACCGTGGATGCGCCATCCGGCAGCTTCACGACCGAAATATGGATGGAATCGCCCACATCGAAGGCCGATACATCGCAGAGCAGCTCTTCCGGGATCTTGTCGGCCGGGCATTTCAGCTCGACTTCGTGCCGCACGATGTTGAGCACACCGCCGCGCTTCAGGCCAGGGGAGGTTTCCTCGTTGATGAACTTCACCGGCACTTCCACGCTGACCAGCGAATCCTTGGTGATACGCAGGAAATCGACGTGGATGGGGCGGTCGGTGATCACATGAAATTGCACATCGCGCGGCAATGCGCGGTGCTTCTTGCCGTCCAGCAAGATTTCGACGACCGAATTCATGAAGTGGCCGGAGGAAAGCTGCTTCACCAGCAGCTTTTCTTCCACATGGATAGTTTGGGCAGGCTCCTTGCCGCCATAGATTACCGCCGGAACCCGGCCTTCCCGCCGCACCGCCCGAGAGGCTCCCTTGCCCGCCCGGTCGCGTGCTTCAGCGGGGAGCGAAAGCACATCAGACATATCATTCTCCAATACAAAACCTCCCGACGCCTCCAGGGGTGCGCCGGGTCCGGATGGGCTCCATAGGGAATGGCGGGCGCTATCGCAATGGAAAATTGTTCGTTGAGACATGGGCAAGAATTCGCTATCAAATCAGCCATCGGCGACTATGTCGAAGATACCTTCACCAACACTGGTCTTGGCAGCGCATCCATCATGTCTGCGAGCTTCAACATCGAGAACCTCCTCGGCGGCTTGTCAGACGATATGGTGGTGAACATTTTCGTCGATGGCGTGCTGTTTTAAACGGTCAATGTTCCGGCGTGCAACTACTGTGGAGAAGTCCAGAACTACAGTCCGTTCAGTTCGGGGCCGGTAGCGATCGGTGATGACTACACCATACGGTATGTGCTGGGTTCGTCCCGCGATGCCGCCGACGGATCCATCAGCTTTCTCAGCGGCGGATTCGTCATATTGGATGATGGCGCGGTGGTCCCCGAGCCGGCGAGCTGGGCGATGATGATCGCCGGATTCGGGCTGGTGGGTGGCACGATGCGCCGGCGGAGAGCAGCTGCCGCCTGAGGTTGCGCCACCACTGCTGCAGAGGGCAGATATTGGGCACCTTTGAATGCCGCCTCGCCAAATGGCGAGGCGGCATTTCCGTGCTCGGGAGCCACAATTACAGACGTGGCGGTTTTTCGCTATTGAAAGTCTATTGCAAGAAGATTGGCGGTCTTCTAGTTGACAGTGATAATCAGTCGCAACAGGCGATGTGATGCTCTGGAGGCCTCCTTGCCGAACCCCTCGATCGCCAATTCCCATGTCTTGCTCTTAGTTGCCGCAGCGGCTTGTCTTACGGCGCCTGCCTTTGCCGCAGATGGCGGTGCTGATGCCGGTAGCGGGCCGGCGGCAGACATTATCCTGGTGACGGCATCGCGAGACGACACTTTCGCCATCGGCGGTTCGGTGCACCGGCTGGATGCAGCGGATCTCGCGGTGTTTTCCTATTCCGACATCAACCGGGTGCTGCGGCTTATCCCCGGCGTGTTGGTCCAGGAAGAAGAGGGCTTCGGCCTCCGCCCCAATATCGGCATCCGTGGCTCCGGCTCGGATCGTTCCGCCCGCGTTGCCATCATGGAGGATGGGGTGCTGGTTGCACCGGCCGCCTATGCGGCGCCGGCTGCCTATTATTTCCCGCGCATGGCGCGCATTTCCTCGGTGGAGGTGGCCAAGGGCCCGGCGGCGATCAAATATGGCCCGCAGACCATCGGCGGCGCGGTGTCGTTCCTATCTACCCCGATTCCGGAAACTGACGGCCTGTTCGGCCTGGGCGGTCATGCCGATTTGCTCGGCGGCAGTTTCGGGGCAGTGCGCGCGCACGGCAATTTGGGCGGCTGGTTTTCTGCCGGCGGCAATCTGGAAATCGGCGCGCTGGTGGAAGGCGTGCACGAACGCTCGTCCGGCTTCAAGCGGCTGGACAGCCCGGCGGGCGCCGATACCGGCTTTGCCATTTCGGATATGGTGCTGAAGCTGGGCTTGCGCAGCAAGGACGGGGTGCACGACCTGCAACTGAAGTTTCAGCGCTATGACGAAACCTCCGATGAAACCTATCTCGGGCTGACGCAGGCAGATTTTGCGGCTGATCCGTTCCGCCGCTATGCCGCCAGCCAGCTGGACGAAATGACCGTTCGGCAGGATTTCTGGCAGGCCAGCTATCGCTTCGCGCCGTCCGAACGGTTCGAACTGGCGGCCACAGCCTATCATCGCCGAGTGCAGCGCGCCTGGTACAAGCTGAACGATGTACGCAATAGCGCCAACACCGGCTGGCAGTCGCTGACATCGATTCTGGAAAATCCCGAACCCTATTCCACGAAGTTGAATGAATTGCGCGGCACGGACGGCTTCTCCGGCCGGACCGGCTCGCTCCGGGTGCGCAACAACAACCGCGCCTATGAATCCACCGGTGCGCAGCTTCTGGCGGCGACCCGCTTCGACACCGGCCCGGCTTCGCATCGGCTGGAAGCCTCGGTTCGCTATCACCAGGACAGCGAGGATCGCTTCCAGCAGGACGACCTATATACCAATGTGAACGGCATGCTGCAGCTGGCCAGCGCCGGCGCGCCGGGCAGCCAGGACAATCGCCTGGGCGAAGCCAAGGCCTGGGCCTTCTTCGTGCGCGACACCATCGAGGCGGGCCGCCTCACGCTGACGCCCGGCCTGCGCTTCGAAACCATCGATCTGGTGCAGACCCGCTGGGCGTTGACTGACCCTGAGCGCACGACTCCGATATCAGTCAGCAGCAGCAAGGTGGATGTCTGGATCCCCGGCATTGGCGCAACCTTCGATCTGGGAAGCGATTTCCGGCTGGTGGCGGGTGCCCACCGCGGCTTCTCCAACCCGGCGCCCGGCTCCACCGCGCGCGCCGAAACCAGCTGGAACTATGAAGCCGGTGTGAGGTTTGGCTCCCCGCGCAGCGGCATCGAGGCGATTGGCTTCCTGAACGCCTATGACAATCTGGTGGGAACCTGCACCGCATCCACCGGCGGAGAGTGCGATATCGGCGACCAGTTCGATGGTGGCCGCGCGCGAGCGGCGGGCGTGGAAATCGTTGCCAACCACCAGCTTGCCGGAATCGAAAGCTTCGGCTTCGCGCTTCCGGTCAGCCTTGCCTACACTTTCCTGGAAACCGAATTCCAGACCAGCTTCAACAGCGGCTTCGGCCCCTGGGGAACCGTGGTTCGGGGAGACGAGTTCCCCTATTCACCAAAGCACCAGCTGACGCTTGGTCTTGGCCTTGCGCTCGACAGTTTCACGCTCGACGCGCTGATGAACTGGACATCCGCCGCCCGCGCCCGGGCCGGGCAGGGCAGCATAGCCGCCAGCCAGCGCATAGACGACCGGGTGGTGATCGACCTTTCCACCAGCTACACTTTGCGCCCGGGCCTGCGGCTGTTCGGATCGGTCACCAATGTCACCGATCAGGTATTCAATGTTGCCCTCAGCCCGTCGGGGTTCCGGCCCGGCATGCCACGCGCCTTCATCGGCGGCGTGAAGGCCAACTTCTAAGCTGTCAGCGCGGCGCGCGTTTGCGCGGCGGCGGAGCCGGCATCACCCGCTTTGCCGTCAAGCCGCGTGCCTTCAATTCGTCCAGCAGGCTGCCGCTGCCGGCCATGTGCCCGGCGCCCACCGCCACAAACAGGGTGCCGGGGCGCTTCTTCAGCGCATCGGCGATCCAGGCGGCCCAGCGCGCGTTGCGATCATTCACCAGCATGCGTTTCAACATCGGTGACCGTTCGAAATCGGCGTTCATGCGATCGGCCAGACTGTCGGTGCGGCCGGCCATCCAGTCGTCAATCAACGCATCCATCTTGCCTTTCGCGCCTTTCAGATCGTCCAGCGCAGAGATCAGCAACTGCTGCTGATCGGCTTCGGACAGCGCATCGAAATAGATCAGCTGCTGCTCGGCGGTTTCCAGCGCCTCGATCGGGATCTGGCGGATTTTCGCCCGCTCGGCGAGCACAGCTTCGACCCCAAGGCCCGGATCCATGCCATTGGCCTGTGATTCCAGATTGGCCAGGGTCAGCGCAATGAACCAGGTTTTGTACCAGTCCATCGGGCCGGTCTTCAGCCGCGCCATCTCGCGCTCCAGCGTGCCGCGGTAGATTTCCGGCACCCGCTCTAGCGCGGGCCGGGGCGCCGAAAGCCGCGCCAGCCGCAGCACAACCGGCATCATGGAGGCGGAGCTTTCCGGCGGAATGGTCTCCAGCACCAGAGCCTTGGACCCATCCAGCGCCCCCACCACATGCGCGCGAAACCAGTCCACCCCACGCGGCAGCGAATGCACCGTGCCGAACAACACAACCCGGCTGTCGCCGTCACTCACCTCCCACATGGCTGGAACGGGAGGTTCGGGCGGCGGTGCTTTGCGCGCCGCAAGCGCCGGTGCAGTGCCCAGCAAAAGGCACAGCAGCAGGATGCGGATCATGCGCCGGCCTTTGGCCAGTAGCGGTCCTTCACCAGCCGCTTGTACAGTTTGCCAGTGTCGTGTCGGGGCAGCGCGGGATCGAAATCCACGCTTTTCGGGCATTTCACATGGCTCAGCCTCTCACGGGCAAAGGCGATCAGCTCGGCCGCCAGCTCCGGCCCCGCGTCGGCCCAGTCACGTGGCTGCACAACGGCCTTCACCGCCTCGCCCAGTTCGTCATCGGGCACGCCGATCACCGCCACATCAGCCACCTTTTCGTGCATCACGAGGACATTCTCGGTTTCCTGCGGATACACATTCACCCCGCCTGAAATGATCATGTAGCTCGCGCGATCGGTGAGGAAGAGATAGCCATCCGCATCCACATAGCCAATGTCGCCGAAGGTTGCGCCATGGATCCCTTGCACTTCGGCGGTTTTTTCGGGCGCCTTGTGATAGGAAACAGGCGGACCGCCGTGAAAGAAGATTCGCCCCTCGCGGCCGGGCGGAAGACGCTCGCCGGCATCATCCAGGATACGGATTTCGCCCAGGATGCTCTTGCCGACCGAGCCCTTCTTGCGCAGCCATTCCTCAGAAGTGATGGTGGTGAAGCCTGCGCCTTCGGTGGCAGAATAATATTCGAAAATGCGCGGGCCCAGCCATTCGATCATCCGGGATTTGACCTCCACCGGGCAGGGCGCGGCCGCATGAATAACCGCATGCAGGCTGGACAGATCATATTTCAAGCGTACGTCTTGCGGCAATTTCAGCATCTTGACGAACATCGTTGGGACCACTTGCGAGTGGGTAACGCGGTGACGCTCTACCAGCGACAGCCAGTGTTCGGCATCAAACTTCTCCATCACGATGATGGTGCCGCCGAACTTGTGCGCCGCCATGCAATAGCGCAGCGGCGCGGCATGGTACAGCGGCGCCGGGGAGAGATAGACGGTATCGGCTGTGAAACCATACAGCATCCCGACCAGGCCGGTCAGCGCGTCGATCTGGTCGATCGGGCCTTCCGGCAGCGGCCCGATGATGCCCTTGGGGCGCCCGGTGGTGCCGCTGGAATAGAGCATGTCGCGCCCCGTGCTTTCATCCGCGATGCGGGTGACAGGCATGGCCGCAAGGGCCGGCTCCAGCCGATCATAGGCGGCAATCGCGCCTCCATGGGCATAACGGTGGGCAACCGGCGGCAGAGCTTCCGCCACGGCCGCCAGCGACGCCCCGGCAATCAGCAGCTTCGCGCCGCAATCCTCGACGATATAGCCCGCTTCGTCGGCCGTCAGCTTGGTGGAAATGCAGGTGTAAATGAGGCCTGATCGTTGCGCACCCCAGCACAGCGGCAGAAAATCGAGGCAGTTTTCCAGAAAGATAGCGATGGTGTCGCCACGCTTCAGCCCGGCTAGCCGATAAAGTTGTGCGGCCTGATTCGCGCGCGCTTCAAGCTGGGCATAGGTTAGCGTTTCCTGGGTGTTCGCCATGATGATGGCGGGCTTGTCCGGCTGGCTGGCGGCGTGGTGAAATGGATGCAATGCGTGTCTCCCGATCCTCGGCCTCCCTTTCTGGCTTCGGCTTCGGGATGGCAAGATGGGGAATCGCAGCAACCGCTGCCAGACCCCTTCCCACGCCATGCTGCACCCGCTAAGCCGCAAAGCCGTGAAACCGACCTGCTTTCAGGACATCATCCTCGCCCTCCATCGCTACTGGAGCGCGCGCGGCTGCGCCATGCTGCAGCCCTATGATATGGAGATGGGGGCCGGCACCTTCCACCCGGCCACCACTTTGCGGGCACTTGGCCCCAAGCCCTGGAAGGCCGCCTTCGTGCAGCCGAGTCGGCGGCCCAGCGACGGGCGCTATGGCGACAATCCCAACCGATTGCAGCATTATTATCAATATCAGGTGATCCTGAAGCCCTCGCCAGACGACATCATCGCGCAATATCTCGGCTCGCTCGAGGCCATCGGAATCGATCTGCAAACCAATGATATCCGCTTCGTGGAGGATGATTGGGAAAGCCCCACGCTGGGCGCCTGGGGGCTGGGCTGGGAGGTGTGGTGCAATGGCATGGAGGTGACGCAGTTCACCTATTTCCAGCAGGTGGGCGGGCAGGATTGCGCGCCGGTGGCGGGCGAGATCACCTATGGGCTGGAACGGCTGGCGATGTATGTGCTCGGCTACGAAAATGTCTACGACATGCCTTTCACCAACGAAGGGTTGCGCTACGGCGACGTGTTTCTGGAAAATGAGCGGCAGTTTTCTGCCTACAATTTCGTGCAGGCCAACACCGAGGTGCTGTTCGATGGCTTCCGCAAGGCGGCGGATGAGTGCCGCGCGCTGGTGGAGGCCGGCCTGCCGCTGCCGGCTTACGATCAGGCGATCAAGGCAAGCCACATCTTCAACCTGCTGAACGCGCGCGGGGTGATTTCGGTGGCGGAACGGCAGGCCTATATCGGCCGGGTGCGGGATCTGGTGAAGGCGGTGGCGGCGTTGCAGGTGGAACTGGCAAATGCCTGATTTCCTGCTTGAACTTTTTTCCGAGGAAATCCCGGCACGGATGCACCCGGCGGCTGCCGCGCAGCTGAAATCCGTGTTCGAGGCATTGCTGAAAGACAGCGGCCTTGCGGCCCACAGCATTGAAGCGCATGCCACCCCCCGGCGGCTGGCGCTGATTGCGCGCGGTCTTCCGGCGGCCAGCGTGGCCACCCACGAGGAGCGCCGCGGGCCGAAGGCGGATGCGCCGGCGCAGGCGATCGAAGGCTTCCTGAAATCGACCGGATTGCAGCGCGATGCGCTGGAAACGCGCGACACCGGCAAGGGCGTTTTTCTGTTTGCGCAGATTGGCAAGGCCGGCCGGGCAACGGCTGAAATCCTGGCCGAAAAGTTGCCCGCTATGATCGCCGGCTTCCAATGGCCGAAATCGCAGCGCTGGGGGCCGGCGAGCGCCAGCACCGCGTCCCCGCGCTGGGTGCGGCCATTGCGGGAGATTGTCGCGCTGCTGGATGACGAGGTGGTGGATTTTGAGGCGCTTGGAATCCGCTCCGGACAGACGACCTGCGGGCATCGCTTCATGGGTAATGGCAAACCGATCTGCATCGAAAGCGTGGACCGCTATGTGCACCATTTGCAGGCGGCCTTTGTGGTGCTCTCCGCCGACGAGCGCCGCGCCTATATCCGCGAAGGCGCCGCGCGGCTGGCGATTGCCGAGGGGTATCGCGTGCGTCCGGACGAGGCGCTGGAGGCGGAAAATGCCGGGCTGACCGAATGGCCGGTGCCGCTGCTGGGGCGGTTCGATCCGGATTATCTCACTGTTCCTCCGGAAATCATCCAGCTGACGATGCGCACCAACCAGAAATATTTTGCGCTGGAAAATGAGGCCGGAGACCTAGCCCCCGCCTTCATCTGCATCGCCAATCTGGAAGCTCCTGACGGTGGCAAAACCATCGTCGCCGGCAACGAGCGCGTGCTGTCGGCGCGCCTGGCGGACGCCCGCTTCTTCTGGGATCAGGACCGCAAGGTGCCGCTGGAGCAGCATGCCGAGAAATTGAAGGACATCCTGTTCCACGAGAAGCTTGGCACGATGGCGGACAAGGTGGAGCGGGTCGCCAAGCTGGCGCGGTGGTTGGTGGAGACGCATCCGGAGCAGTTTCCCGGCGCACAGCCAGACACGGTAGAGCGCGCAGCGCGGTTGGCCAAAGCGGACCTCACCACCGGAACGGTGGGCGAGTTTCCCGAACTTCAGGGCATCATCGGCGGGTATCTGGCAGAGGCGCAGGGCGAAGACCCGGGCGTGGTTTCGGCGATCACGCAACTCTATGCGGCGGTGGTGAAGGGGTGTGTGCCTGCGGCCGTCGCGATAGCCGACCGTGCTGATATGGTAGCCCGTTTCTTCGACGCGGGCATGACACCCACGGGTTCAAAGGATCCATTTGCGCTGCGGCGTGCTATGCTGGGGATCATCAACACGATTTTGACGAACGGCTATCGGCTGCCCATCTCCTTCTTGTTCCACGCCGCACCAAACGCGCAAATCTTGGCGTTCCTGCAGGAGCGACTGCGGGTTCTGGTCCGCGATGAGGGCGTAAGAGCCGACGTGATAGACGCAACGCTGTTCTGGAACGGCAACGAGGATATCGTTGCCGTGGTGGCAACGGCGAAAGCCCTGCAAGTCTTCATCGAAACCGACGATGGGAAGAACCTCCTGGCCGGCTACAAACGCGCGGCGAACATCCTGCGCATCGAGGAAAAGAAGGACGGCGTTACCTACGCCTTCGACCCCGCCATCCCGCTCGCAAAGTACATCGGCGAAACCGAGAAGAACCTTGCCGCCTTCTTCGTCCCCGCCGAGGGTGCCACCAGCACGGCTTTCTTTGACGAAGCCGATGCGCTGTTCGGCCACGAGGATTTTGCCGGCGCCATGAAGCTGCTGGCCACCTTGCGCGAACCCGTGGATGCATTTTTCGAGCAGGTGACCGTTAACGATCCTGACCCGGAAACCCGCAAGCAGCGGTTGGGGCTGCTGGCTGCCATTCGGGACGCGATGCATCGGGTTGCCGATTTTTCCAGGATTGCCGACTTGTCGAGAAGTGATGCCGCATGAGCGAAATCCTGTATCCGTTTGGCGGCAATGCGCCGACCCACCATGCCCTCGGCAAGGATCTGCTGGGCGGCAAGGGCGCCAATCTGTGCGAGATGGCAGGCATCGGCCTCGCCGTGCCGCCCGGCTTCGTGATACCGACGCCACTGTGCGCGGCCTATTATGATGCGGGCGGGCGGCTGCCGGAGGATTTGATGGCGGCGCTGCCGCTTGGCCTGCAGCATATCGAGCGGTCGGTCATTGGAAAAGGCGCCACCGGGCCGGTGTTTGGTGATGCGTCCAATCCGCTGCTGGTGTCGGTCCGTTCCGGCGCGCGGGTTTCCATGCCGGGCATGATGGACACAGTGCTCAATCTTGGCCTCAACAACGAGACGGTGGAAGGCCTTGCCGCACGATCCGGCAACCGCCGCTTCGCCTATGACAGCTATCGCCGCTTCATCCAGATGTATGCCGATGTGGTGCTGGGGCTGGATCATTATCTGTTTGAAGATGCACTCGAACTGCTGAAAGATGATCGCGGCGTCACGCTCGATACCGAGCTGACGGCAGAGGATCTCGAAGGGCTGGTCAAGGCCTATCTGGCGCTCGTTGAACGCGAGCAGGGCGCACCTTTCCCACAAAATCCGGCGTTGCAGCTGATGGGGGCGGTGGCGGCCGTTTTCGGATCGTGGCGCTCCGAGCGGGCGGCGGTGTATCGGCGGCTGAACGACATCCCCGAAAGCTGGGGAACAGCCGTTACCGTGCAGGCGATGGTGTTCGGCAACATGGGCGAGACCTCGGCCACCGGTGTGGCGTTCACCCGCGATCCCTCCACCGGCGAAAACCGCATTTACGGCGAATATCTCATCAACGCACAGGGCGAGGATGTTGTCGCCGGCATCCGCACCCCGCAATATCTCACCACGGCATCGCGCGTGGGGGCAGGCGCGAAGGCCGCCTCGATGCAGGAAGCCATGCCGGAGGTGTTTGCCGAGCTGGCCGCCACCTTCGACCTGCTGGAGCGGCATTACCGCGACATGCAGGACATCGAGTTCACCGTGCAGATGGGCAAGCTGTTCATCCTGCAGACGCGCAGCGGCAAGCGCACTGCCAAAGCGGCGCTGAAGATTGCCTGCGACATGGTGGATGAGGGCCTGATCGACAGCGAAACCGCAATCCTGCGGGTTGACCCGCAAATTCTCGATCAACTGCTGCACCCCACCCTCGATCCCGCAGCCGAGCGGCCGGTGATCGCCATCGGCCTGCCGGCGTCGCCCGGCGCGGCGTCGGGGGCGATTGCCTTTGACAGCGAAACCGCCGAGCGGCGCGCTGCCATGGGCGAGGAAGTGCTGCTGGTGCGGGTGGAAACCTCTCCGGAAGATATTTCCGGCATGCACGCCGCCAAGGGCATTCTGACGGCGCGCGGCGGCATGACCAGCCATGCAGCCGTGGTGGCGCGCGGAATGGGCCGGCCATGCGTTTCCGGCGCCGGCTCGATCCAGATCGATATGGTGACGCGCGTGTTGCGCGTGGCGGGTCGCGACTATCCCGAGGGCACGGTGCTGACCCTGGACGGTGCGACCGGCGAAGTGATGACCGGGCGGGTGCCGACCATCCAGCCCGAGCTTTCCGGCGATTTCGCGCGGCTGATGGCCTGGGCCGATGCCCATCGCCGCATGAAGGTGCGCGCGAATGCGGAAACGCCGCAGGACTGCCGCACGGCGCGGCAATTCGGGGCCGAGGGCGTGGGGCTGGCGCGTACCGAGCATATGTTCTTCGATGCCACCCGCATCACCCATGTGCGGGAGATGATCCTCGCGGCAGACGAGCCGGCGCGGCGGGTGGCGCTTGCCAAGCTGCTGCCGGCACAGCGGGCCGATTTCCGCGAGATGTTCGAGATCATGGCCGGGCTGCCGGTGACGATTCGGTTGCTCGATCCGCCGCTGCACGAGTTTCTGCCCGCGCGCGAGGCCGATTTCGAGGATGTGGCGGCGGCGGCGGGCGTATCGGTGGCGGCCCTGAAGCGCCGCAGCAGCGAATTGCACGAGTTCAACCCGATGCTGGGGCATCGCGGTTGCCGGCTTGGCGTCACCTATCCGGAAATCTATGAAATGCAGGCCCGCGCCATTTTCGAGGCGGCGCTGGATTGCGAAATCGCGCCGATCCCGGAAATCATGGTGCCGCTGGTGGCCACCGCGCGCGAGCTGGAGCTGATGAAAGCGGTGATCGACCGCACCGCGCAGGCGGTGTTTTCCGAACGCGCCCGCACCCTGACCTATCTGGTTGGCACCATGATCGAAGTGCCGCGCGCCGCGCTTCGTGCAGCCGAAATTGCCGAAGACGCCGCCTTCTTCAGCTTTGGCACCAATGACCTCACGCAAACCACGCTTGGCATCAGCCGCGATGATGCAGCGCGTTTCCTCGGCGTGTATGTCGAGCAGGGCATTTATCCCAAGGACCCGTTCGTCAGCCTGGATATCGAAGGCGTGGGCGAGCTGGTGGCGTTGGCCGCCGGCCGGGGCAGGGCGGTTCGGCCCGATCTGAAGCTTGGCATCTGTGGCGAGCATGGCGGCGATCCGGCCTCGATTGCTTTCTGCGAAGGGCTCGGGCTGGATTATGTCAGCTGTTCGCCCTGGCGGGTGCCGATCGCAAGATTGGCGGCGGCTCAGGCGGCGCTGAAGGCGCGCTAATGCCGGGCGCGCTGGACGGGCTGAAGGTGCTCGATCTGTCTCGCGTGCTCGCAGGCCCCTATGCCGCGCAGATGCTGGGCGATCTGGGTGCCGAGGTCATCAAGGTCGAGCGGCCCGGAAAAGGCGACGACACGCGCGCCTGGGGCCCGCCCTGGGGCACCAATGCCGATGGGACGCAGGGCGATGCCAGCTATTACAGCGCCTGCAACCGCAACAAACGCAGCCTCACGCTCAACCTGCACAGCCCGCAAGGCGTGGCAATCGCCAAGCAATTAATGGCCTGGGCGGATGTGGTGATCGAGAATTACAAGACCGGCGACCTGGCCCGGTACGGACTGGACTATCAGGCGGCGAGCGCGGAAAATCCGCGCCTGATCTGGTGTTCCATCACCGGTTTCGGACACCAAAGCCCGAACGCGGCGCGCGCCGGCTATGATTTCATGATCCAGGCGGAAAGCGGCCTGATGGATATCACCGGTGAAGCCGATGGCCGCCCGTTGCGCGCCGGGGTGGCGGTTTCCGACCTCACCACGGGCATGATGGCCAGCACCGCGATCCTCGCCGCACTCAATCATCGCCACGCCAGTGGGCTCGGCCAGCATATAGATATGGCGCTGTTCGATGTGACGCTGGGATGGCTGGCGAACCAGGCAAGCAGCTGGCTGGTGGGCGGGGTGGAGCCCGTGCGCATGGGCAACCAGCACCCCTCCATCGTGCCCTATCAGGATTTCCCCACCGCCACCCGTCCGATTGCGCTTGCCGTGGGCAATGATAGCCAGTTCCGCGCCTTTGCGCGGTTGGTGGGTCATCCGGAATGGGCGGACGATTCGGATTTCCAGACGTCGGCAGCGCGCGCCCGGACGCGGGCGACACTCGTCCCGATGGTGGAAGCGGTGCTGAAGACGCGGCCGGCCGAAGAATGGCTGGCCCTGCTGTCGGAGGCCGGGGTTCCCGCCGGCCCGATCGCCAGCGTGCGCGAGGCGCTCGAAAGCCCGCAGGCACGCGCGAGGGGCCTAGTGGTCAATCAGCGCCATGCCCGACGGGGTGCGGTAAAAACCGTTGCTCAGCCGCTGGCGCTCAGCGCAACACCGCCGGCCTACACCTTGTCGCCGCCCGATATCGGCGAGCATAGCCGCGAGATCCTGCGCTCGCTTGGTCATGCTGATGCCGCCATCGATGCGCTGATCGCCGCTGGCGTTACCTCGGAACCGTGAGCGAGCCGCGCTTCCATCTGCCGCCAGCCGCGCAGATCCGCATGCAAGCCATGGCCGATGGAAGCAACATTCGCGCCATGATCCTGCCGCACCCCAAGCCGCGGGCAAATCTGCTGCTGCTGAATGGGCGCGCCGATTTCCTGGAAAAATGGGCAGACGCCTATACCATGCTGCACGTTGCCGGCTTTTCGATTGTCACATGGGATTGGCGCGGACAGGGCCTTTCCGCCCGCACCTGCACGAATGGATCCGGCCATATCGACAGCTTCGACCGGTGGCTCGCAGATCTTGATGCTCTTGCGCTTTGGGCCAAGCAGGCCCTGCCCGAAAGCCGCTGGCTGGCACTTGGGCACTCGATGGGCGGGCATCTGCTGCTGCGATGGCTAACAGACCGTGCGCACCAGCCGCACGTCCTGCTCCCAGGCCTTGCGGGTGCCATTCTGCTGTCCCCATTTCTGGGTCTTGGGATGAGCTGGGCGCTGCGGGTGGCGGTGCTACAGCAGGCGCGGCGCGAAGTGGCGCGCGGCAATGGCGAGGCCTTCGCCTGGGGGCAGAAGCCCTATGGAGCGGTGCAGCAAGCCGATATGCGGATGCTGCTGCTCACGGCGTCCAGGGAACGTTTCGAGGACGAGCATCGCTGGCTGGCGGCCCGGCCGGAGATGGCGATCGGCGGCGTCAGCTGGGGCTGGCTAAATGCGTTTGCCCAAAGCCAGGACAAGCTGGATGCCGAGCCACTCGATGTGCACGGCCTGCCGCTGCTCATGCTGCTGGGCAGCCGGGAGAAGCTGGTGAGCGCCCCGGCGGCGCTGGCGACCGCGAAACGGCTTCCGCATTGCCAGACCGTGATCATCGAAGGCGCGGCGCACGAACTGCTTCGGGAAGCCGATGGCCCGCGCCAATCCACCCTCTCCCACATCGTGACATTTGCCGATAAGGTGCATGCATGACCTACGACATCGCCATCATCGGCGCCGGAATTGCCGGCGCAAGCCTCGGCTGGGCACTGCTGGACCGCGCACCGCAGCTGAAGCTGGTGCTGCTGGAAGCCGAGGAAGCGCCTGGCTATCACACCACCGGGCGATCCGCAGCTTTTTACGCCGAAACCTATGGCGGGCCGGATGTGCAACCGCTCACCACGGCCTCCAAGGCCTTCTTCCAGAGCCCGCCGAAGGGCTTTTCCGAAACGGCCATCCTGGCGCCGCGCGGGGCGCTGCACATCCGCCATGCGGATGCGCCCGGAACACTGGCGGCGCTGGAAGATGAGTTCAAGCAGGGCAAGGTCGCGCACCAGCGGCTTGGCCCGGAAGGCATTGTGAAGCTGGTGCCGCAGCTGCGCGCGGAATGGACGCAGACGGCGATCTGGGAGCCGGGCTGTGCCGATATCGATGTGGCAGCGCTGCACCAGGCCTATATCCGCGGCATGAAGAAAGCGGGCGGCGAGCTGGTCTTGAATGCCCGGGCCGAGCGAATCGAAAAAGCTGCTGGCGGCTGGACCATTGATACCCCGTCAGGCGCGGTGCAGGCAGCGCGCATCGTGAATGCTGCCGGCGCCTGGGCCGATGCCGTGGCGGCGATGGCGGGCGTGAAGCCGATCGGAATCGCCGCCCTTCGCCGCACCATCGTGGTCACTGAGGTGCGCCCGGATGCACCGGCGGATCTGCCGGTGGTGATGGATGCGGGTGGCTCGCTCTATTTCAAGCCCGACGCTGGCAGGCTGTGGATTTCGCCGCACGACGAAACCCCCGATGTGCCGCACGATGTGCAGCCGGACGAAATGGACATGGCGATCGCGCTCGATCGCTTCGAGCAGATGTGCGACTGGCCCATTCGCCGGCTGGCATCGAAATGGGCGGGCCTGCGCAATTTTGCGCCCGATCGCCTGCCGGTGCTGGGAAGCGATCCTGCCGAGCCGGGATTTTTCTGGTGCGCAGGGCAGGGTGGCTGGGGCATCCAGACCGCTCCGGCGGCAGCCGAGATGGGCGCGGCGTTGCTGCTGGGCGAAGAGCCCGGCCTCGATCCGGCGCTTTATTGCGCCAGCCGGTTCGGCTAGCACCATCTCCCTTGCGCGCAAGGAATCGAAAGCTGTTCTTGCCTGCTTTCCCACATATGGTAAGGTTTTGTCTTATATGCGCAACATGTTGAATTTTCAGTCACCGCTTTCCCTCATCTGCATGGCGTCGGCCACGCTGGCACTGGCCGCGTGTGATTCGGGCACCTCCAACGCTGCCGCACCGAAGGCGGGCACAGCCGCCCCTAAGGCGGGCGTTTCGCAGGACTGGACGGCCACGGTCATCGCAACGCCCGAAGGCGGCTTTCGGATGGGCAATCCCGACGCCAAGGTGAAGATTGTGGAGTTTGCCAGCTTCACCTGCAGCCATTGCCGGGATTTCCACCTGGAAGCGGCCGACAGCCTGAAGAACAGCTATGTGAAGGGAGGGCAGGTTTCCTATGAATATCGCCCCTTCCTGCTGAACATCTATGATTTTGCCGCCGTTCTGGTTGCCAAGTGCGAAGGGCCCTCACAGTTCTTCACCTGGGCCAATGAACTCTATTCCAACCACGATGCCTGGGTTATGCCCTTCACGAAGCTGACTGAAGCCGATATCGCGCCGCTGAAATCGCTGGCACCGGATCAGCAGATCAAGGGCCTGGCGATGGCCGGCGGCATGCACGATTTCGTGAAGCCGCGCGGCATGCCCAAGGCGAAGTTTGAACAATGCCTGTCGGACCAGGCGGCAATGGAAAAGCTGACCGCCAGCCAGCAGGCGGCGGTGGATAGCTATCAGATCCAGGGCACTCCCACGTTTCTGCTGAACGGCAAGAAGCTGGAGATTGCGCCGAACTGGACCGCCCTGCAGCCGAAGATAGACGAGGCGCTGCGCTGATTTGATGCGGTTCGAGCGGCTCAAGCTTGCAGGGTTCAAATCCTTCGTCGAGCCCACCGAACTGCACATATTGGACGGATTGACCGGTGTTGTCGGCCCCAATGGCTGCGGCAAATCCAACCTGCTGGAAGCCATTCGCTGGGTGATGGGCGAATCCTCGGCCAAGTCACTGCGCGTGCAATCGGGCGGGGCGGGGATGGACGAGGTCATCTTCGCCGGCACGGCGAAGCGCCCAAGCCGCGATGTGGCGCAAGTGGTGCTCACGCTGGACAATCGAGATCGCACGGCGCCGCCGCAATTCAATGGGGACGACCGGCTGGAGATTGGCCGGGAAATCTGGCGCGGCGAAGGTTCGAACTACAGCATCAATGGCCGCGATGTGCGGGCCAAGGATGTGCAGCTGCTGTTTGCGGACGCGGCAACGGGCGCGCATTCGCCGGCGCTGGTAAGCCAGGGGCGGGTGGCGGCGATCATCGCCGCCAAGCCGCAGGAGCGCCGCCTGCTGTTGGAAGAGGCCGCTGGAATCAGCGGCCTGAACGTGCGCCGCAAGGACGCCGAAACCCGGCTGCGCGCAGCCGATGCCAATTTGCTGCGACTGGATGATGTGATGCGCGGCAGCGAGGCGCAGGCCAGCGCGCTGCGCCGGCAGGCAAAAGCCGCCGAACGCTATCGAACTCTGTCGGAAACCATCCACAGCACCGAAGCAGCCATTTTGCGGCTGCAATGGGATCGCGCGACCGCAGAGCTGGCGGATGCTGAAAAGGCTCTTGCAGGCGCTGATGCGAACTTGGCGCAAGCCACGAGCGACGCCGCGCGCGCCTCCACCGCACAGGCCAATGCCGCAACCGGCCTGCCACCAAAGCGCCAGGCCGAGGCGAGCCTGGCCGCTGCCTTGCAAAGACTCTCAACCGAGCGGGCGACGCTGGTGGCCGAACGCGCGGCAGCGGCGCAACGGCTGGCCGATCTCGCAGCCGCTTTGGAAAGTGCTGCCACCGATCAGGAAAGCGCCCGCGCCCGCGCCCGTGATTCGGCCGCCACGCAGGAGCGGCTGGCCGCTGAACGCACCGCAGCTGCAGACGCAGCGCGCGACGCGGAAGCGCAATCCCGGCCGCAGGCGGAAGCGGTTGCGGCCGCCGAGCGCAGCGCCACCGAAACCGAGCGCGCGCTGGCCACGGCGGTGGAGGCGCACGCCGCGCTGGTGGCCGAGGGGCGCAGCACCCGGGCGCAAGCGGAAGCCAGCACGGCGCGCGCCGATCGGCTGGAAGCGGAGGCCGGCCGCCAGAAGCGGGAGCTGGAACGGCTGCAGTCCGATACCAACCATTCCTCGATTGATGCGCAGCTTCTGCAGGCCGAGGCCGATCTTCAAGGCAAGACCGCCGCAGCGCAAACCGCGGCCGAAGCAATCGAATCTGCCGAGCGGGATGCGCAAGCGGCCGCGCGCGCCCGCGAAGCAGTTGAAAAGGCGCTGTCCACGGCCCGCAGCGAAGTTGCCAGCCTGGAAGCCGAGGCTGCGGCCCTGGACCGGCTGAAGGCTGGTGCTGCACCCCGCGCCAAGGGACGGGTCAACCTGTCGGTCGCCGCTGGATATGAAGCCGCGACAGCCGCGGCGCTGGGCGATGATATTCATGCCGCGATCGGTGCGGCGGACGATGAGGCAAAGCCCGTCCGTCGATGGCTCGGCACCGTGGCGCAGAACGATCCCGCCCTGCCGGATGGCGTTGCCCCCCTGGCCCCCCACGTGACCGCACCGCCAGAGCTGGCTCGCTGTCTGGCCCAGATTGGCGTCGTGGATTCGGCACCCACCGCCGCCCTGCTGGCAAGCCTTCGCATCGGCCAGCGCCTGGTGAGCCGCGACGGTCGCCTGTGGCGCTGGGACGGCTTTTTCGCGCCATCCGGTGGCACGGCGGTCGCCGTTGCCGAAGATCTGGCGCAAGACAATCGCCGCCGCGAGATTGCATCCGCGCTGGTCGAACCCAGGGCTCGACTTGCGACGGCCGCGGCCGAGCTGGCGGTGCAGCAATCAGCCTTTGCGCGCGCAACCGACGCCGAGCGCAAGGCCCGCGCCGCCCGCACCGAGGCCGATCGCGCGCGCGAGCAGCTGGCCGGTCGGCTGCAAGGGCTGCGCGCTGCGGCGGCTCAGGCAAATGCCCGGATGGCGGCAATTTCCGCTTCGATCGAGCGGCTGGCTG
Source organism: Sandarakinorhabdus sp. (assembly GCA_020693225.1). Taxonomy (GTDB): domain Bacteria; phylum Pseudomonadota; class Alphaproteobacteria; order Sphingomonadales; family Sphingomonadaceae; genus Sandaracinobacteroides. The sequence continues at coordinate 53,367 of JAIMJL010000003.1, forward strand.
CCGAGGGCAGCAGCGCCCGCGCCGAGGCGGACGCTGCCCGCGCCGCCGTTGCCGCCTTGCCCGACACGGCGATTGCCGCCGAGCGCGTGGGCACCAACCGTACCGCAGCGGAGCGGGCGCGGGCGAATCTGTCTGCCACCCGCGCCGCGGCCGCTGCCACCGATCGCACGCTTGCGGAGAGCCGCGCGCGTACCGCCAGCCTGACGCGGGAAATCGAAAGCTGGCAGGCCCGCGATCGGGAGTCCGAAGCTGCCGCTACAGCGCTTGCCGACCGCATCACACGCTTGCGCGCCGACCACAGCGCATTGGTGGGCGAACCGGCGGCCAAGGAGGCGCGCTTGCGGCTGCTGGACCGCGACATTGCCGACGCCGAACAGGCGAGGGCGCAGGCCGCCGAAGCGGTCATGACCGCAGACCTGGAATTGGCGGAACTGGATCGCCTGGCCCGGCTGGCCGATTCCCGCGTGGCCGACAGCCGCGAGGCGCGGGCAACGGCCAAGGCCCGCGTGGAGCAGGCCGGCGATCGATGCGAGACGCTGGCGCAAGATGCCAGCAGCCGCTTCGGCATCAGCCCCGGCGATCTTCCAGCTGCCAGCGAGTCGGTCAGCCTGCCTGACATGGAAGCGTCGCTGGTCAGCATGATCGCCGAGCGCGAGCGACTGGGCATTGTCAACCTGCGCGCTGATATGGAACTGCGAGAAATCGAAGAAACCCTCGCTACACAGTCTGCCGAAAAGGCCGAGCTGGAGACGGCGATTGCCCGCTTGCGCGGCTCGATCGGTAGCCTGAATCGCGAAGGCCGCGCCCGGCTGATGCTGGCTTTCCAACAGGTGGACGGGCATTTCCGTGAGCTGTTTGTGACCCTGTTTGGCGGCGGATCTGCCGAACTGGCGATGATCGAAAGCGATGATCCGCTGGATGCGGGCCTCGAAATCCGTGCCCAGCCGCCCGGCAAGAAGCTGCAGTCACTGTCGCTGTTGTCCGGCGGCGAGCAGGCGCTGACCGCCATCGCCCTGATCTTTGGTCTGTTTCTCACCAACCCGGCGCCGATCTGCGTGCTGGATGAAGTGGATGCCCCGCTAGACGACGCCAATGTCGAACGCTTCACCAAGCTGTTGCAGCACATGACAAGCGTGACCGACACCCGCTTCCTCATCGTGACCCACAATCCGGTGACCATGGCAGCCATGCACCGGCTGTATGGCGTTACCATGAGCGAGCCGGGCATCAGCCAGCTGGTCTCGGTGCAGCTGGCCGAGGCCGAAGCCCTTTTGGCGGCGTGATCCGCCGGGAGCAGGGTTTTGCCGAAAGCGTGAGCGCCCTTTGTGACAGCGACGCTACTTGACCTGAACCGCTGCCCCCTCTAACGGGGCAACGCTTCGACGGCACCAGCCGGCGGGGGCATGCTGCATTTGCGCGACACGCGCATCGCAGGCGTGGACATTCCCAGGAAGGGACGTTGCTTGACCGACCCCGACCGCCAGCGCGACCTCGACGATCTCGAGGCCAGGCTGGCAGCGGCCAAGGCAAGGCACGAACCCGATGCTCGGGAAATTGCCACGTCAGCACTTGCAGCCAGCACCCGCTACGCGATGGAAATCGCGGTGGCGACGGTCGTTGGCGGTGCCATTGGCTGGCAACTGGATCGTTGGTTGGGCACCAAGCCCTGGCTTGCCATCCTGTTCCTTCTGTTGGGGCTGGCAGCCGGCTTCATCAATCTGCTTCGCGCGGTAAACCGCGAGACAGAAGCGATGCTGGCGGCAGAGGCAGAAAGGTCTGCGGGCAAGGCAAAAGCCGGGCGCGCAGACGATGAAGAGACGCACTGAAGGGTCACCGCAAGGTCAATATGGCAAGTCCACTCGAACAGTTTGCGATTACCCGCTACACCGACTTGAGTGTCGCTGGTCTGGACGCCAGCTTCACGAACGCGGCGCTGTTCATGATGGTGGCCACCGGCCTCATCTGGCTGTTCATGTTCGCCGGCCTGCGGCAATCGGCCCTTGTTCCCGGTCGCTGGCAGGCGGCGGTGGAAGGCCTGTATGAGTTCATCGTCGGCATGGTGCATGAAAACATCGGCCCCAAAGGTCGCGCCTTCATTCCCTTCATTTTCACGCTGTTCCTTTTCATTCTGGTGCTGAACCTGATCGGCCTGCTGCCCTTCAGTTTCACCGTGACCAGCCACCTTGCGGTCACCTTCGCCTTTGCCGCGCTCATCTTTGTCATGTGTGTCGTGATCGGTGTGGTTCGACACGGATTTCACTTCCTGGAACTGTTTGTTCCGCCCAACACGCCGTGGCCGCTGCTGATCCTGATCGTGCCGATCGAGATTATTTCCTATCTCTCGCGCCCGCTCACCCTTTCCATCCGTCTGTTCGCCAACATGACTGCGGGTCATATCCTGCTCAAGGTGTTTGCCGGCTTCGTCATTTCCCTGGGCGCAGCCGGTGGCGCGCTGGCCTTCCTGTTTCCGGTGCCGCTTGTCATGACGGTCGCCTTCTTCATTCTCGAGCTGCTTGTGGCCGTGGTGCAAGCCTATGTGTTTGCGCTGCTCACCTGCATTTATCTGAACGACAGCATCAATCTCAGCCACTAACCTGTTATCAAAGAAGGATAATCTAATGGACGCAGAAGCAGCCAAGCTCATTGGGGCCGGCATCGCATCGATCGGCATGGGCCTCGCGGCAATCGGCGTGGGCCTGTTGTTCGCCATGTTCCTCTCCGGCGCCCTGCGCAATCCGGCCGCCGCCGCATCGCAGCGCCCGAACCTGATCTTCGGGTTTGCCGTGACCGAAGCGCTTGGCATCTTTGCCTTCCTCGTCGCGCTCCTGCTGCTGTTCGCCTGAGGCGACTAACAGCAAAGGCCCGTCGCAATGCCCCAGTTCAACTTTGCTGACGCACTGCCGCAGATCCTGTGGCTCGTCGTCATCTTCTCGATCCTCTATCTCAGCCTGACGCGCATGTTGCCGAAGGTTGAGCGGATCGTGGAGGACCGTAAGGAACGCATCGCCGCCGATCTGCGCGCCGCGGAAGCCGCACGCGCCGAGGCGGAAGGGGCGTCCAGCGGTGGCAGCAATGCCATATCCGATGCCCGCAGCCGTTCGCTTGCCCTCACCGGCAAGGCGCGCGATGCGGCGGCGGCGGCCACAGCCAAGAAGCTGGCGGCGGTCGATGCGGATCTGGCTGCGAAGGCCGACGCTGCGGCGCAGGGGCTTGCCGGGGCCAAAGCGGCCGCAATCGCCGAACTGGATGCAGTCGCGGCCGAAGCGACCATTGATCTCGTGGCGCGTGTTTCGGGGGTTGCCGTTTCCAATGATGAAGCGGCGACAGCCGTCAAGAAGGTTGCAGCCTGATGGCCAGCGAAACCGCAGACACCCACTCGGCCGCGACAGCCGCCGATGGCGGACATACGGAGGCCCACGCCAGCTATCTGGGGTTGGACAGCTATGGCTGGGTGGCGGTCGCATTCCTGATGTTTGCAGCGCTTCTCTGGAAGTTTGGTGCCTTCAAGATGCTTGGCGGCGCGCTCGATGCGCGTGCCGACAAGGTTCGTGCGGATCTGGCTGAAGCCGCAGCCTTGAAGGCGGAAGCGCAGGCCCTGAAAGCCAGAGCCGCCGCAGAGGCGGTGCAAGCCGAAGCCGATGCAAAAGCCATGCTTGCCAATGCCGAGCTGGAAGCCAAGCGCATTGTTGAGCAAGCCACACTGGACGCGGAAACGGCCATCCGCCGCCGCACCCGTCTGGCCGAAGATCGGATCAGCGCCGAAGCCCGTGCGGCCGAAGCCGATTTGCGTGCCCGTGCGGCAGATATCACCGTGAAAGCAGCCCGCGCTCTGTTGGTGGAACGCAGCGCATCCGGCGATCTGGCAGGGCTGACGGACGCGGCCATCGCCACACTTGACCGCCGCTGACAGGGTATAGCGCGACCTGCACGGTCTGCTGAACGGGTTTGCCGGTTTCCATCATATACCTTTGCCGTACATAGGTCAGCGGCAGCTTCCGTGCTGCTGGATCAGGAAGCACGAACGAATCGCCGGCCGCAGCGTTGTTCAGCCCATCCCGCAGCACCTGGGCCAAACGGCTGGGCTTGGGCTCGCCTGCGCCACATCCCGGTCAATGGTTCGAGCATGCCTGCTGCTGCCGTCGCGCTCGGCGATTGCGGCGTTGGAACCAGCAGGCAGTGCGCTCAGTGCGTGAAGGGCAGTAGCGGCACCACATCGCGGCCACCGCCGATGATCATATCGAGCGCGACATAAAGGATGAGCAGCAGACCGATCCAGCCGATCCAATGGTAGCGTTCGATCAGCCGCGCCACATAATTGGCAGCAACGCCCATCAACGCCACCGAAAGAATCAGACCTACAACCATGATTTCCACATGGTCTTTGGAGGCACCGGCAACCGCCAGAACATTGTCCAGGCTCATGGAAAGGTCAGCCAATGCGACGGCCCACGCTGCACCCCAGAAGGATTTGGCAGCAGGCGGTGCATCGTGCAACACGGTGCCATCGTCCAGCATCACCTGGGTGTCGGGCTGCAGCTCCCGATACATTTTCCAGCACACCCACAGCAGCAGCAGGCCACCGGCCAGTCGGATGCCCACGATATCCAGCAACTGGGTAACAACCAGCGCAAAGGCGATACGCATCACCAGCGCGGCAACCATGCCGAGTGCAATCACCTTGCGACGTTCGGCTGGCGGAAGACCGGCTGCCAACGCGCCGATAACGATGGCGTTGTCCCCGGCCAGCACCAGATCGATCATCACCACGGTCCCCAGCGCCTGCCAGGCTCCGGGCTCAGTCATAAAGGAAAAGTCCATGATCAGCCCCTAGCGGCTCACCAGCCGGCTTCCAAGGGAATTGGCTATTTCGGCACAGGGATTTATCGGGAATTCCAGCATGGTGCGGACGGCGGGACTTGAACCCGCACTCTGATACCAGAAGCGGATTTTAAGTCCGCTGCGTCTACCGGTTCCGCCACGTCCACAAAGACTGGCCACAAAGACTGGCCACAAAGACTGTCAGGGAAGGTCGCTACCTGCGGGCTAGTCCATGTTCAGCCGTTCACGCAGTTCCTTGCCCGGCTTGAAGTGCGGCACGCGCTTGGCATCCACCATGACCGATTCGCCGGTACGGGGATTGCGCCCGGTGCGGGCGCTGCGGCTGCGGGTTGAAAAGGCACCGAAGCCGCGAAGCTCCACGCGTCCACCTTCGGCGAGGCGGTTCGTGATGGCATCAAGGATGGTCGCCACGATGCGCTCGGCATCGCGTTGCCCAAGATGCGGGTTGGCGTCTGCCACTTTCTGCACAAGTTCCGACCGGATCATCCCAAGTCCCCCAAAGCCTGTTTCTGCCATACACCCCTTGGGCACAATATGGCCCTGTGGCCAAGCTGCGGTCAAGCCCTTCACGGCAAAGGAAAAGGGGGCGCGACACCTTCCGTGCCACACCCCCCGTTTCTTGCGTCAATGGCAGCGCTCAGCTGTCTTTTGAGGCCTTGTTCAGCGCGGCGCCAAGGATGTCGCCCAGCGAAGCGCCGGAATCCGAGGAACCATATTGCGCGACCTGCTGCTTTTCTTCGGCGATCTGCATCGCCTTGATGGACAGCATCGGCTTCTTGCCGCGTTCGAAACCGATCACCATCGCATCGACCTTCTGGCCGATCTGGAACCGCTCCGGACGCTGATCGTCGCGATCCCGGCTGAGATCGCCGCGCTTGATAAAGGCCGTGGCCCCTTCTTCGCCGATCTGGACTTCCAGGCCGCCGTCACGCGATTCGCGAACGATGCACGTCACGATCTCGTTCTTGCGGAAATCGAAGCCGCCCGTGGTCGGGGCCGGCTTGTCGTTGGCGGTCGCCGTTGTCGTGCCTTCGCCGGAGACCTGCTTGATGCCGAGCGAGATGCGCTCGCGCTCCACGTCGACTTCCAGCACCTGCGCGCGAACGGCTTCGCCCTTGTGGTGCTGTTGCAGCGCGGCTTCGCCAGTCACGCCCCAGGCGATGTCCGACATGTGAACCATGCCGTCCACTTCGCCGGCCAGGCCGATGAACAGGCCGAACTCGGTGGCGTTCTTGACTTCGCCTTCGACGATGCTGCCAACGGGATGCTCTTCGGCAAACACTTCCCAGGGGTTGCGCTGGGCCTGCTTCAGACCAAGCGAAATCCGCCGCTTTTCACCATCAACTTCAAGGATGATGACTTCGACTTCCTGAGAGGTGGAAACGATCTTGCCCGGATGCACATTTTTCTTCACCCACGACATTTCGGACACGTGCACAAGGCCTTCGATCCCCGGCTCCAGCTCGATGAAAGCGCCATATTCGGTGATATTGGTCACCCGGCCCTTCATCTTGGCGTCGACCGGATATTTGGCCTCCGCGCCTTCCCACGGATCGATTTCCAGCTGCTTCATGCCCAGCGAGATGCGCTGCGTTTCGCGGTTGATGCGGACGATCTGCACCTTCACGGTGTCACCGATGGCGATCACTTCGCTCGGGTGGCCAACGCGCTTGTAGCTCATGTCGGTCACATGCAGCAGGCCATCGATACCGCCGAGATCGACGAACGCGCCATAGTCGGTGATGTTCTTGACGATGCCGTCGATCACCTGACCTTCGGCGAGGCTCTGGATCAGGCCGGTGCGGGCCTCGGCGCGGGTTTCTTCCAGAATGGAACGGCGCGAAACCACGATGTTGCCGCGCTTCCGGTCCATCTTAAGCAGCTGGAACGGTTGCGCGAGGCCCATCAGTGGGCCGACATCGCGCACCGGGCGGATATCCACCTGGCTGCCGGGCAGGAAGGCGACCGCGCCGCCAAGATCAACTGTGAATCCGCCCTTGACGCGGCCGAAGATGGTGCCTTCCACGCGCTCGCCGGCGTTGAACTGGGTTTCCAGCTTGTCCCAGGCGGCTTCGCGGCGGGCGCGATCGCGGGACAGCATGGCTTCGCCAAAGGCATTTTCCACCCGGTCGACATAGACTTCGACATCATCGCCAACGGCGACTTGCGGCGGCTGACCGGGGGGCGTGAATTCGCGAAGCGGGATACGGCCTTCAGACTTGAGGCCAACGTCGATGACAACGAGATCATTTTCGATCGCCGTCACTCTGCCCGTGACAACCCGACCTTCGAAGCTCTGGTTTTCACCGAGCGATTGGTCGAGCATGGCCGCGAAATCATCGCGGGTGGGCATTGCAGTGGACGCCATGGAGTTCCTTACATATTCAATTGCAGGCCAGCCGGTTGTCTCCGACGGTCTTGCGGGGGTTGCAAAAATCGCCCGGCGTGTCGCTTGGTGAGCGGCAAACAAACCGGGCAATGCAAAAGGCGCGCGGACGGGGCAATTCCCGCCAACGCGGCCTCAAAAGGTCCGGTTCATCCGCCGGGACACCAGGTCCACGGCACGCTGAACGGCCGTCCCTATATCCAATTCGCTGGTATCCAGCAAGTCGGCGTCGTCGGCCTGCCGCAGCGGCGCTTCCAGCCGCCCACTGTCGCGGGCGTCACGCGCCAGGATGTCGCCCAAAATCCCAGCTTCGGTCACGCTATGGCCGGCATCTATCAGCTCAAGAAAGCGGCGATGGGCGCGAATGTGCGGGTCGGCGGTGACAAACAGCTTGGCGCGGGCATCCGGGGCAATCACCGTTCCGATGTCGCGCCCGTCCAGCACCGCTCCGCCGGGCTGGCCGGCGAAAGCCCTCTGAAAATCCAGCAGCGCCTCGCGCACCGCATGCAGGGCTGACACCCGGGAAGCCGCCGAAGCGGTCGCCGCGTCCCGCAAGGCGGGGTCAGCCAGCAGCGCCGGATCTAGTGAAGCCGCAAGCGCACCCAGCCCCGCCTCATCGTCCAGCGAAACAGCGCCGCGCAAGGCGGCAAGGGCAACGCCCCGATACAGCGCGCCGGTATCCAGATGCGGAACGCTGAAATGCCGCGCTAGCGCCTTGGCAATGGTTCCCTTTCCCGACGCCGCCGGGCCATCGACCGCAATGATCAAGCCCATCAGAGCAGCTTCATGATCTTTGCGGTCAGGTCTTCCGGCTTCACTGTGGGGGCGAAGCGTTCCACCGGCACGCCTGCGCGGTTCACGAGGAACTTCGTGAAATTCCACTTGATGGCCCTGGATCCCAGCAACCCCGGCGCTTCGGTCTTCAACTGTTCATAAAGCGGATGCGCATTGTCGCCGTTCACTTCCACCTTGGCGAACATCGGGAAGCTGACCGGATAGGTGAGCGAGCAGAAGTTGGCGATTTCCTCGGCGTTGCCCGGTTCCTGCTTGCCGAACTGGTTGCATGGGAAGCCAAGGATCGAAAAACCCCGGTCGTGGAAGCGGTCATACAGCGCCTGCAGACTAGTATATTGCGGGGTGAAGCCGCACTTTGATGCGGTGTTGACGATCAGCAGCACCTGCCCGCGATAGGCTTCCAGGCTGACGTCGCGGCCATCGAGGGATTGCGCCCGATGCCCATAGATATCCGACATGCTGCTCACTCCGTTTGGCTACGCCTTTTCGGATAGATGGCCGCTTGGCGCGCAAAAGAAAAGGCCCGGCGGTTTCCCGCCGGGCCTTTCGCTTGCATCCCGCAAACCTACTCGCGCTGGCCGAGGAAGCTGAGCAGGAAGGTGAACAGGTTGATGAAATCGAGGTACAGTGTCAGCGCCCCCATGATTGCCGCCTTGCCGGCCATGTCGGTGCCCGCAACATAATCATAGGTCTGCTTGATCTTCTGCGTGTCATAGGCGGTGAGGCCCGCGAAGATCAGCACGCCGGCGATCGAGATCACAAGCGCAAGCGTTCCCGATTGCATAAACATGTTGAGCACCATAGCCACCAGGATGCCGATCAGGCCCATGATGAGGAAGGTGCCGAGGCCCGAAAGATCCTTCTTCGTGGTGTAGCCATAAAGGCTCAGCCCACCGAAGGCGGCCGCCGTTGCGAAGAAAGTCGTGGCAATCGATGTGCCGGTGTAGCGCAGGAAGATGGTGGACATGGACATGCCCATCACCACCG
>JAIMJL010000080.1 GCA_020693225.1 Sandarakinorhabdus sp.
CCACCCGTCCGAGCCGTTCAAGCGGGCGCAGCTGTTCTGGCTTCTGCGCAACCCTATCTATGCGGGACTGATTGCGCACAAGGACAAGCTCTACCCTGGTCAGCACAGCCGGCTCATCGAAGAGCCGCTGTGGGATGCCGTTCAACAGCAACTGGATGCGAACCGGCAGGGAGTGCAGGAGGGTCCCACCCAGTGTCGGGTTAGCCCACTCGCTGGGCGGGTGTTTGCTCCTGATGGTGAACCCCTGACTGCAACGCACGCCACAAAGGGCAAAGTCCGCTACCGCTACTATGTCAGTCGGCATCTGGCAGGACCGCTTACCGCGCGCATTAGCGACCCCATGGAGTTGCGGATACCTGCAATGGAGCTGGAGTCAGCCCTTATCGCTGCCTTGGCCGACCGCATCGCCGACCCGTTCAGGCTTATCCAGGAGAGCAGGTTCGACGACTTGCTATCCGCGGTCGACGCCAAGCTGTTGGCTCGGGCGAACGAGGTGAGCTCCATGCTCAAAGCCAAGCGGTCAGAGGGTCAGGCCATGCTGCGCGCGGCGGTCGTTGAAGCAGTCATTCATCCAGATTCGGTGCTGCTGCGAATTCGTCCGCTCGCTCTGCTTGCGATGCTTGGCATTGCCCTCCCAGTGTCTGAGCCTGCCGCTGCGCGACTACACTCCATCACGGTTGCCTGCCGCGTGCAGCGTAGCGGGAAGGCGGTGCGGTTCATCACCTATGATGGTCGGCCGGCAGCACCAAGCCCTGCTCCCGATTCCAGCGCGCTGCAGGCTATCGCGCGCGGCCGAGCTTGGTGGGCAGCGCTCTGTGCTGAGCCTGACTTGAAGGTCATCACATTGGCGCAGCGGGAAGCTGTGGACCCTGGGCTTATGGGTCGCATTCTGAAGCTTGCATTCCTCGACCCGCGCATCGTCAACGCCCTGGTGCAAGGCGCTGCACCGGCATCACTTAACCTTCGCAAGCTCACCCGCGACGACATTATCACGCCACGCTGGAGCGACCAGCGTGAGGCGCTTGGGATGGTTCCGCAAGGCTGAGCAACAACCTGCCCTCCCGAGTCGCATCTCGCTACCAACCAAACTATAGGCCAGCCGAAATGCCCCACAGAGACTGGGGCGGGTTTTGGCGACGTCGGCGCAATGGTCCGCGGTCTCTGGTCTATGCGCGTCCGCAAACCCACGGAAACTCGGGGATAAATCGGCCGGTATGGGAATAATCTCTGTTATATCAATGGCTTGGTGGTCCCGACTGGATTCGAACCAGTGGCCTACGGTTTAGGAAACCGCCGCTCTATCCTGCTGAGCTACGGGACCGCCAGGGTGTCAAATGTCAGCGACCGGGAAGAGGGTCAATCACAATTCCGCGGCGGCGGGGCGACGCGAGGGATGGATCAGGCGTTTGCCGTGCGGCGGCTGCGGAATGGCAGCGGGGCTATCGGTATGCCATCATCGATCAGCGCCATGGCTTCACCGATGCTGGTTTCGCCGACAATACCGCGCGGCGGCGGCTGATCGGCCGGGACTTTGGCGGCGTGGCGGGCGCGGGCCTCGGTGGCGAACGCCGGGCCGACATAATCGCAGCGCGATTCCACCTCGGCCTGCAGGGCGGCGAGCCTTGCAAGTTCGGATTTGCGCTGCCGATCGCTGCTGCTGTTGGATTTTGCGGCGACTGCGGGGGCCATCACGGCCTTGGTGATCGCGCTGCTATCGCACAGCGGGCAGCACACCAGACCGGCAGCCTGTTGCGCGGCAAAGGCATCGCCGGAGGCAAACCAGGCCTCGAACACATGATCGTGCTGGCAACGCAGATCGAACACCATCATGGCGCAGCGACCGCCATTTGCGGCGCGGGCAGCGGCTTTGCGTGACGCAGGCTGGGGATGCGGGCGCGCGTTTCATCAACCAGCGCAAGATCGAGATCGATGCGCGCGGTGCCGGCGGCAGATCCCATATCCAGCAGCACGCGGCCCCACGGATCGATCATCAGCGAATGGCCATAGGTTTCGCGGCCATCCTCATGGGCGCCGGCTTGCGCGGCGGCAACGATGAAGGCGCCGCTTTCGATGGCTCGCGCACGCAGCAGCACATGCCAGTGCGCCTCTCCCGTTGGCACGGTGAAGGCTGCCGGGACGCTGATGATCGAAGCGCCGGCATGGGCGAGCGCGGCAAACAGCGCCGGAAAGCGCACATCATAGCAGATGGCAAGGCCCAGCCGGCCCCAATCGAACTGCACGGCCTGCACGGCATTGCCGGGCACGAAGCTCGCGGATTCGCGGTAGCGATCGCCATTGGGCAGATCGACATCGAACAGGTGCAGCTTGTCGTAGCGCGCGGCGATTTCGCCCTTTTGGTCGATCACGAAGCAGCGGTTGGCGATGCGGCCTTCGGGCTCGGCGATGGCCAGCGATCCGATGACGATGGCGACCTGCCGGCTGGCGGCCACCTGCCGCAAGGCAGCGAGCGTGGGATCGGCGCTTTCGCTGCGGGCGTTTTCGCGCAGGCGCGCGGTGTTGCGATCGAGCAGGCCGCTCATTTCCGGAGTGAAGAGGATGCGGGCGCCTTGATCGGCGAGCGTGTCGGCGGCGGCGCGCAATGCGTTTGCGTTGGCCTGCGGATCGATGCCACTGCAGGCTTGCACGAGGCCGATGGGAAGCATCAGGCCAGCAGCGGGTCCAGCTCACCCCGCCGTTCGAGGGCGGCCAGATCGTCGGAGCCGCCGATGTGGCGGTCATCGATGAAGATTTGCGGCACGGTGCTGCGGCCATTGGCGCGGGCCAGCATCTCTGCGCGGCGCGGTCCGCCCATGCTGATATCGAACTCCTCGAACGATACGCCCTTGGCAGTCAGCAGCGCCTTGGCGCGGGCACAATAGCCGCACAGGAACTTGGTATAGATTTCAACCTTGGCCATCAGCATCCCGTCTGGAAGTTGTTGCAAGGTAGGTTGGCATTTCGGCTTGCGCAACCCGCGCGTGCACGAGAACATCGACGCGCGCGGCTCCCGCCCGGCGCAGCACCCGCGCGCAGGCGGCAGCGGTGGCGCCGGTGGTGAGGACATCATCGATCAGAATGACATGCCGGCCCTTCAGCCCGCTGCGAAGGTCTGATGGAACGCGGAACACGCCGCGCACATTGCGGACGCGGCCGACCCGGGTGAGACCGTTGCTTTTGGCGGTAGGTTTGGCGCGCTGCAGCAGATCAAAGCGCAGCTCCAGGCCGGTTGTTCGGGCGATGGCGCGGGCGAGCAGGAGCGACTGGTTATAGCCGCGCGACCACAGCCGCCAGCGGTGCAGCGGCACCGGGAGCAAAAGCGCGCCGGGCTGCAAAAGCGGCGCTCCGGCGCGCACCATGGCCTGCGCCATCAGCCCGGCGAGCTCTTCGCGGCCATTCTTGAAAGCCAGCAGGGTTTGCCGCGCCGTGCCGGCATAGACATAGGGCGCAATCGCACGGTTCCAGGCCGGTGGGGCGCGGCGACATTCCAGACAGACGGCCTCGGTTTGCCAGGCAATCGGCAGCGGGATGCCGCACGACTGGCATTGGCTGCCGCTGATTTCCGGCAGGCTGGACCAGCAATCGGCGCAATAGCCCTGGCTGACCACGGGTGCCTTGCAAGCGGCGCAGACGGGGGGCATCAGCAGATCGACGAACGTGCCGAACGCCGAGCGCGCCAGGCGAGCAGGGTGGGCGGGGTGGGCGGAGTGGGCAGGAGCAGCGTTGGCGGCCATGCCGAACAGACTATGCCAAACGATGCGGGGAAGCGAGCAAGGATGCAGCAACCATTTGACCGGACCCTGCGACGGCTGGCGATGCGCCGGGCGGCGCTGTTTGCTGGAGGGCATGATTTCCTGCACCGCCATGTGGCGGATGAGCTGGCGGCGCGCGCGGCCCTGGCCGGGCCGGTGCCGGCGGACCGGGTGCTGCATGTCGGCGTGCCGGTGCGCCGGGAGGACGGGGAGCGAAATGGTGAGCGGGACGGGGAGATTGTAGTGGATGCCGGATCGGCTGCGGCCGATGTGGTGGCAGACGAGGATTTGTTGCCCTTTGCCGATGCCAGCTTTGCCCGCATTTCGGCGCTGATGACCCTGCACGGCGTGAACGATCTGCCCGGTGCGTTGCTGTTGTGTCGCAGGATGCTGCTTCCGGGTGGTCGTTTTGCTGCGGCCTTTCCGGCGGGCCATTCGCTGGGCGCGGTGCGCGAGGCCTTTTTGCACGCCGATTCGGAGTCCGGCGCCGGAGTTGCGCCGCGGGTTGGCCCGACGGTGGATCCGGCGCAGGCGGCGGGGCTGTTGCAGCGGGCGGGCTTTGTGGAGCCGGTGGCCGATGTGGAGACGCTTGTTGTGCGTTACCGCTGCCTGGCCGATCTGGCACGCGATGTGCGCGGCAATGGCGGCAGTGGCTGGCTGGCGGCGCGGGCGCGGCGGTTTACCACGCGCAGCCGCTGGGCGGCGGCGGAGGCGGCCTTCGCCTTGCAGGCCGATGCAGACGGCAAGGTGCCGGTGACGGTGCAGATCCTCTATCTTTCGGCACGGGCACCGGGGTGAGCTGCGGCCAGGCGTTCGAGGAACGGACGCACACTTGCCGGATGGGTGACGGGGAGGAAATGCCCGGTGCCGGGGAAAGCCTGCACCGGCATATCCGGGTGCAGCGCGGCAATGGTTGCGGCGTCTTCCGGTGAGACGGTGCTGCCTTCGGTTGCGTGCAGCAGGGCGAAGGGCAGACGGCAGGCGCGCATGCTGGCTTCGAGGCTGGTGGAAACGCCGCGGAAGCTGCTGGATTCCCAGGCCGGATCGCAGGCAAGGGTTGCGGCTGTATCGGTGACGCGGGTTCCGCCCGCGAGATAGGCATCGAGCGCCGCGTCGCTCCAGTCGGCGAACACGCCGCGCCCGGCATAGGCCTGGCGCATGGCAGCGAGCGAGGGATAGGATGCCCGACGCCGGGCGGCCTGATCCGCCATCGGGTTGGGGATTGGCGCACCGCTGGCGCGGGCGGCGGCGGCATGGCGGAAGGGGATGAAGGCGGGCTCGATCAGCAGCACCGCGGTTGCGAGGCCGGGGGTTTCGATCGCCGCCTGGAAGGCGACCGTGGCGCCGAAGCTGTGCCCGGCAAGCAGCGCCGGGCCGCCGCCCAGCGCGGCAACAAGCGCCTTCAGATCGTTGCGATAGAGCTGCCATTCGTGCGGGATTTCGGCGGGATCGGCGGGCAGGCGCGTTTGCCCGTGACCGCGCGCATCAAAAGCGATGACCCGGTGATGGGTGGCGAGCGGGGCGAGCAGGGGAGCATAAAGCGCGGCGCACATCCCGGTGGCGTGGGCGAAGACGAGAAGCGGGGCATCCGGCTTGCCCCAGGCGAGAGCGTGGATGCTGCCATCCGATATGGCAATGTGCAGGCTTTCGGGGTGCAGGCTTTCGGGGTGCAGGCTTTCGGGAGGTGCGGCCGACAGCACCTGCGTCAGCGACGCGGTTTTGCAGGCTTGCGGTCGTCGCTGCTGCCTTGTTCGACCAGCGCGGTCAAAACGGAGTCGTTGAGATCGCCCGGCTCGGCCAGCATGTCGGCGACCTGGATTGTGCGGCCACGATCGCGCGCCGCCAGCACGGCGAAACCGGCGGTGAGCAGACCTTCGACATTGCTGTCGCGGGCGATGCGGCTGGGGCCGCCCAGCACCACGGCGATCAACCGGCGGCCATCGCGCACGGCGGACGCCGCAAGCGTGAAGCCGGCGGCATTGGTATAGCCCGTCTTGATTCCGTCCACGCCGGGCATGGTGCGCAGCAGATGGTTGTGATTGGGGAAGACCTGGCTGCCGTAGCTATATTGTTGTTGCTGGAAGTAGCTGTAATATTGAGGGAAATTCTGGATCATTGCAAGCGACAGGAGATAGATGTCGCGCGCGGTGGTGACCTGGCGGGCGTCGGGAAGGCCGGAGGGATTGACGAAGCGGCTGTTGCGCATGCCGAGCTGGCGGGCGCGCTTGGTCATCAGTTCGCCGAATTTTTCCTCCGAACCGGCGAGATGTTCGGCAACGGCAACCGCAACATCATTGGCCGACTTGGTGGCAAGGATGCGGATGGCCTGATCGACAGTGATCGTGCCGCCGGGCTTCAGGCCCAGCTTGGAAGGCCGCTGGCTGGCGGCGTAGCGGCTCATCACGATACGATCGTCAAGCGTCATGGTGCCGGCGGCCAGACGCTCGAACACCATGTACAGGGTCATCACCTTGGTGATGGATGCAGGGAAGCGCTGGGTGTCGGATTGGCGGGCATAGAGGACTTCGCCGGTTCCGGCATCGACGAGGAAGGCGGCATATTTCGGCTGCTCGAACAGGCTGACGGCAGCAGCAGATTGCGCGCAAAGCGCCAGAATCCCTGCTATTGCAGCCCGAAATGCCAATGCTTTCATAGTCATGCACAATGTCTTTAGCAGACTATGGACTCGGGCAAAAGCCTGTTCGTTGGGCCGCTGCTGTAAATTGCTGTGCGGCTCGGCTATGCGGTTCTGCATGCACGCTGAGCCGACCCTTCCCTGCTCTCCGGAATGGCAGGTGAGCCCCGGGCTGACCGGCTATGCCGAGGCGCTGGAGGCGATGCAGGCGCATGTTGCGCGGATGGCGGACGGGCTTGCAGGGGAGCGGCTGTGGTTGCTGGAGCATCCCGCCACCATCACGGCAGGCACCAGTGCGGACGCCGCCGATCTGCTGCAGCCCGATCGCTTCCCCGTGGTGGCGACGGGGCGGGGCGGGCGCTTTACCTATCATGGCCCTGGCCAGCGCATTGTGTACGTGATGCTGGATCTGTCGCGGCGGGGGCATGATGTGCGGGCGCTGGTGGCGGCGCTGGAGGCGTGGGCGATTGCGGCGCTGGGCCAGCTGGGCATTGCTGCCTTCACCAGTGATGCCGGAACCGGCATCTGGGTGGATACGGAGCATGGCATCGGCAAGATCGGGGCGATCGGGCTGCGGGTGCGGCGGTGGATCAGCTTTCACGGGCTGGCGCTGAATGTGACGACCGACCTTGCGGCTTATGATGCCATCATCCCGTGTGGCATTGCCGCCCATCCGGTGGTGCGATTGGCCGACCTGCGGCCGGAGCTGGATATGGCGATGCTGGATGCTGCGTTACGGGCGACGGTGCCGCCCTTCATTGCCGATCCTGCCCTGCCAAAGCACGGCCTGCCGCAGCGGCACAGTTAGGCCCTTGAGGCCATCCCGAAATACCGCTAGCGTCTCGATGGGTTCGGGGTCAAGCTGGGACCAGAGGCTCCAGAACGTCAACAAAAGCAATCAGGAGTCAGTTTATGGGTGAAGCAATTCAAATCGCAAAGACCGCTGCTCTGGTGGCCGGAGCTGCGCTTTTCGTGGCCGCCTGCGGCCAGCCGAAGTCGGATGCACCGGATACCACCATCACCGAAACCACGGTGATCGAAGCCGCTCCGGCCGACACCGCCGCCACCGACGCCATGGCAGCACCGACCGATCCGATGGCAGCGCCGGCGGATCCGATGGCGGCACCTGCCGCCGATCCGATGGCCGCACCGGCAGATGCCGCCGCTGCTCCGGCGGATCCGGCCGCTGCACCGGCGCAATAACGGCAGCGATTGCAGACGATGAGAAAGGCCGCCTAACCGGCGGCCTTTCTTTTAGCCCGGTTCAACCAATCCGGTTCAACGAGCGGCATTGGGCAACAAACGACATTGGGAAGGAACAGCTTATGAGCATCACCGAGATTACCCAGGGCATGGCCGAGCGGGTCGCCAAGAATGGCGCGATCAGCGGCAAGATTGTGAGCTTCGATTTTGGCGATGACGGCGTTGTTCGCATCGATGGCAAGTCCGATCCCGCCGTGGTGGACAATGACGCTGGCGATACCGATTGCCGCGTGAAGGTTTCTCTGGCCGATTTCCAGGAGATTGCCGCCGGCAAGCAGAACGCCCAGATGGCCTTCATGATGGGCAAGTTGAAGGTTGAGGGCGATATGGGCATCGCCATGCAGCTGGGCAAAATTCTGGGATGATTGAAATCCTGTATGCGTATCGCCGGCAGGCTCTTGCCGGCACGGCACGGTTGGCGGCGCTCGCACTGCTTGGCAGCGCGGGTGTCGTCCAGGCGCAGGTTCCGCAAAAGGTGGTCGACCTTCCGGGGATGACCGCGAAGGAAACGAAGGCCGATGCCACCTGGTCCATGCGGGCCGGGCTGAATGTGGCCGCGCTGCAGTGCCAGTTTTCGCCATTTTTGATGAGCGTGAACAATTACAACGCCTTTCTGCGGCAGCACAGCGACGAGCTGGCTGACAGCTTCAAGACGATGACCGGCTATTTTGTCCGCACCAAGGGCAAGACCGGGCAACGGGCCTTTGACAGCTATGCCACCCGCACCAACCAGGGCTATGCCACCTTTGATGCGCAATATGGTTTCTGCGAGGCGGCGGCCACTTTGGCGCGCCGCGCACTGGCAGTGCCGAAGGGCAGTTTTGGGACCTTTGCCCAGGATGAACTGGCGCAGTTTCGCACCAGCCTGCTGTCGCCGAAAAATTCGGATGTGCTCGCCCCGCGGCTGGAGTGGGCTTATGTTGCGCAGCTGAAGGATCCGTGCCCGGGCAAGCCGGGGTGCCGCCGGGGCTAGGCCGCGAGACTATGCCGCAAGACTATGCCGCAAGACTATAACGGATAGCCGGAGAAGGCCTTGGTGCGGTGCATGGCAACCGCGCTGGTAACGCGCTCGATCTGCCAGGGGCCGGATGTCCAGCCGGCGGTCAAGTCGCGCCATTCCGCCATGTCGGCGACAATCACCCGCACGATATAATCGCTTTTGCCGCTGATTTCTGCGGCATCGAGGACGCGCGGATCTTGCGCGAACAGCTGCTCTATGGCGCGGAAGTCTTCCGGCAAATGGCGCTTCAGCGTGACCTCACCGTAAAGGATCAGCGCCGGCCGGATTTTTTCGATGGCGATTCCGGCCTGGTAGCCGGTGATGATCCCGTCGCGTTCCAGCCGTTTGACGCGCGCGAGGCAGGCGCTGGGAGAGAGCGAGACCGCCTCGGCGAGAGCGGCATTGGTGAGCCGCCCGTCGCGCTGCAAGGCAGCGAGAATCTTGCGGTCCAGTCGATCCAGCGTTTCCATGGGGCAATTTCCGCAGAGTCTGCGGCAAACGCCGCAACAGTTCGTTACCCCTGTTCCCCGATCCGGGCAATAAGAGGGCATGCATCCGATTCAATTGCACGACTGGCAGGTTCGGGCGGCTCGCGAGGCCGATCTCGATGCGCTGCTGGGCCTTGCGGCGCTGACCGGCGGCGGATTTACCAACCTGCCCTATGATCGCGCGGCGCTGGCGCGGCGGATCGCCTGGTCTGACCAGAGCTACGCAACGCCGGTGAGCGACCCGGACGATGAATTGTATCTGCTGGTTCTGGAGCATCGGCCGAGCGGGGCCATCGTTGGCACGTCGTGCCTGTTCAGCCGGGTGGGAGTGCGCTGGCCCTTCTATTCCTACAAGCTGACCGCGCTTTCGATGCAATCGCGTGAACTGGGGCGCACCTTCCGCACCGAGGTGCTGCATCTTGTAAATGATTTCGATGGCGCCAGCGAAGTGGGCGGGCTGTTTCTGCACCCGGATTACCGCACCGGCGGGCTGGGCCGGCTGC
Source organism: Sandarakinorhabdus sp. (assembly GCA_020693225.1). Taxonomy (GTDB): domain Bacteria; phylum Pseudomonadota; class Alphaproteobacteria; order Sphingomonadales; family Sphingomonadaceae; genus Sandaracinobacteroides. Next base: position 9,639 of record JAIMJL010000080.1, read on the forward strand.
TGGCCCGCAGCCGCTATATGTTTGTGGCGGCACACCGGGCGCGGTTTGGTGCGCGGATGCTGGCGGAGCTGCGCGGCCGCATCAAGCCGGATGGCGCATCGGATTTCTGGGACGGGCTGGCCGGGCGATTCTTTGGCATGACCTTTCAGGAGGCCGACCATTTCAACGGCATCAACGGCAACCAGTTTATCGCCGATCTGATGCCGAAGTTCCCGGTTTATGTTGCCATGCTGCCGGAGGCCGCGCGCGCCTGCCTTGGCCAGCCGCACGATGCCGGGCGGGCGGCGCAGAGGCTGCTGGAGGCGGAAGGCTTTGCGTTCAATGGCTATGTGGACATTTTCGATGGCGGGCCGACCATGAACACGCAGACCGACCAGCTGCGCGCCATGCGCGAGGCGCAGACGGCGCGGGTGGCAATCGGCGCAGCGGGAGACGCGCGACGGCTGGTGGCTTGCGGAGCCCTGGCAGAATTCCGCTGCTCGGCGGTTGCGGCTGTTGTGGACGGCGACTGTTTGCTGCTGGATGCGGGGGCCGGATTGGCACCGGAAAGCGAGGTTTTGCATGCCGAATTCTAGCCGATTGCAAAGCATGCGACCGCATGACGGGAGCCTGCTCTGGGAAGGGCCGGTGGCCGATGCGGCGGCTGTGGATGCGGCAGTTGTGCGTGCGCGCACGGCGCAGCGCGGCTGGGCTGCTACTGCGCTGGAGCAGCGGATTGCCATCCTGCACGCCTACCGCGCGCAGGTGGAGGCGCACGCCGATGCGCTCGCCCGGTTGATCGCCGAGGAAACCGGCAAGCCTTTCTGGGAGGCCAAGACCGAGGCGGCATCGACTGCGGCCAAGGTGGAGATTTCGATTGCCGCGCATGCCGAGCGCACCGGCAGCCGGGTGGGCCCGTTCAAGGCCGATCCGGGCGGCGCGGAGCAGGCGTTGCGGCACAAGCCGCACGGCGTGCTGGCGGTGCTGGGGCCGTATAATTTTCCGGCGCATCTGCCGAACGGGCATATCGTGCCGGCGCTGCTGGCGGGCAATGCGGTGCTGTTCAAGCCATCGGAATTGACTCCGGCGGTGGGCGAAATGCTGGCGGGGTTGTGGGCCAAGGCCGGCCTGCCGGAGGGCCTGCTGCAAGTGCTGCAGGGCGGCGCCGACACCGGCCGCGCGCTGGCGGCGGCCGACACCGACGGGCTGCTGTTTACCGGCTCGGCCACCACCGGAGCGATGCTGGCTCGACAGTTTGCCGAAACGCCGCAGCGCATTCTGGCGCTGGAGATGGGCGGCAACAATCCGCTGGTGGTGTGGGATGTGGATGACGCGCATGTGGGTGCGGCTGCGGCCATTGTTGTGCAATCGGCGTTTCTGTCGGCCGGCCAGCGATGCTCCTGCGCGCGGCGGCTGATTGTGCGCGATGGGGCGCACGCGGCGCTGCTGGACCGGGTGGTGGCGTTGACCGAGCGGCTGATCATCGATGCGCCATTTGCCGACCCGGCGCCGTTCATGGGGCCGGTGATTGACAATCGGGCGGCAGACAAGCTGGTCGCGGCGGCGCAGGCGATGGGCGGCAAGACAATCCGCCCGTTACTGCGGCTGCACGACGGGTTGCCGTTTCTGACGCCGGCCATCGTGGACAGCACGGGGCTTTCCACGCCGGACGAGGAGCTGTTCGGCCCCTTCCTCCAGCTGGTGCGGGTGGCCGATTTCGATGCCGCCATCGCCGCCGCAAATGCTACGCGCTTCGGCCTTTCTGCGGCGCTGCTGGGCGGCGATCGGGCGCTTTATGACCGCTTCTGGGCCGGATCGCGCGCCGGGGTGGTGAACTGGAACCGGCCGACCAATGGCGCGGCTTCGAGTGCGCCGTTCGGCGGGGTCGGGCTGTCCGGCAACCATCGGCCTTCGGCCTATTATGCGGCGGACTATTGCGCCTGGCCGGTGGCCGGGATCGAAGCGGAAACCCCGCACCTTGCCATGCCTGCCGGAGTGCGCTGATGCCCGAACTCAATCTCGACGGGCTGGTTGGCCCCAGCCACAATTATGCCGGGCTCAGCCTGGGCAATCTGGCGGCGACCGGCAATGCCGGCAAGACCAGCGCCCCGCGCGGTGCAGCATTGCAGGGACTGGCGAAGATGCGGCTGCTGCTGTCTTTGGGCGTGCCGCAGGGGTTGCTGCTGCCGCATCCGCGACCCAATGTCGGGTTCCTGCGCGCGCTTGGCTTTGCCGGCGATGACGGGGCGGTGCTGGCGGCGGCGGCACGGGAGGATCCGGAGCTGTTGGCAGCGGCCTTTTCCGCCAGCGCGATGTGGACGGCGAATGCGGCAACCGTGAGCCCGGCGGCGGATACGGTGGACGGGCGGACG
>JAIMJL010000081.1:0-4469 GCA_020693225.1 Sandarakinorhabdus sp.
CGCGATCAGGCGTTCCAGACCGGCAATTACCGCCGTGCCGATGCCGTCTCCGTCAGCATGGGGGCAATGGCCAAGAGCCTGGAGCGAGACCCGCAGGTCGATTCCTTGCTGCGCAATCGCAAGATCGAACTTGGCCTTCGCGCCAACGGATCAGGCGGCATCGCCCATCAGCTTCATGAAACACTCGGCATTGGTCGCGGACGCGGCCTTGGCATCGGCATGTAAAGGAGACGGACGATGGAAAAGGAGCCCGTGACGACCGGGGCGATCGATCCCGCCGCGATGGCATTCGACACGTTACGATTGGAGGTGACGACCCTGCGGCTTGCCGTCCAGCAGCTTGCGGCAGCACCGACGACGATCGATATCCCAGACTATACCGAAACGCTGGCGGAAATCCGTGGTGCGACCCAGGCCTTGGCGGACCACTATCGTAAGCTGCGCGACGCACCGGCCCTGATGGTGACGCCTGATAAGCTGGCTGCCCAGATCAATGCGGCGAGTGCTGCGGCCAGGGCAAGCGAGCGTCAGTCCCTGCAAAGCGCAGAAAACAGCTTCGTCGCGATCACCCGCGAGCTGACGGGTTTTGTCGAATCAGCGCGCACTGCCGACCGGCAAAACAAGTGGATTTTGGGGGCATTTCTGCTCGGGATTGCAACGTGTGCGGCGTTTGTTATGATGATGACGCGCTGGGACAGCACGGAACGGCCTGCAACCACGGAAGTGCGGCCAAACGTGCAAAAACTGCGGTGAAGCGAGTGTTGGTAAGGGTGCAGGTAACCCGTAAAACGCTCGCTAACCTTCTAAAATCATTAGAAAATGTTGGACGAGAAGGCGCAATCCTGTCTCCCCGACCATCCGCCGCTTTGGCAAGGAACGGCTTTGGCAAAAGCCAGCCGCAAATCGTGCCTTTGCACAAACCTCAAATCCCGTGAAACTGCGCGAATTCTTCCAGCGGCGCTCGCCGGGGCACAAACTGGTTTGCCTTGTCGCCCATGTCCTTGAAGCCGATGGCCATTCCGGTAAACAGCATGCGTTCCGGCGGGATGGCGAGAAATGCGCCGATGGTGTCGGGGTAGATCGCCCAACACTCCTGCGGGCAGCTGTCCAGCCCCTCCTCGCGCAGCAACAGCATCACATTCTGCAGATACATGCCAAGGTCTGACCATTGCGGCGGGCCCATGGTGCGCGCCACGGTGCAAAACAAGGCAACAGGTGCGCCGAAAAACTGGAAATTGCGCGCAAACCACAGCATCCGCGCCAGCTTGTCCTCGCGCGGAATGCCAAGCGCCTTGTAAAGGTCTTCGCCAACCTGAAAGCGATAGTCTTTGTAAGGCGCGGCTAAAACCTTCGGGTAAATGTCATATTGGGTCGGCTCTCCTGCCGGCATTTCCAGGACGCGCTTGGCCATGATGGCCTTCAGTTCGTCCAGTTTCGCGCCGCCCACCACATCGATGTGCCAGGGCTGCAGATTGCCGCCCGAAGGTGCCCGCGCCGCCGTCTCCACCACCCGGCGGATCACCGCCGGATCAACCGGCGTGGGCAGAAAGCCGCGGACCGAGCGGCGGGACTGGATGGCGTCGGTTACATTCATGGCGGCAGCTCTCCGGTGGTTGTTCGCGCGTCACCGATTGCCTAAGGATGGGCCATGCTGTCCAGCCTCCCCAATCTGCTCACGCTGTCGCGCATCCTCGCGGTGCCGTTGTTCGTGCTGCTGATGTGGTGGCCCAGCTGGGTGACCTACAGCTTTGCCTTCCTGCTGTTCTGCCTGGCCGGGATCACCGATTATATCGACGGCTATCTGGCGCGCGCGCAGGGCACGGTTTCAAAGCTCGGGATCTTTCTCGATCCGATTGCCGACAAGATCATGGTGGTGGCAGTCATCATCATGCTAATTCACAACGGCCAGATCCATGGGCTCAGCGTGATTCCGGCGCTGATCATCATCCTGCGTGAGCTGGCGGTTTCCGGCTTGCGCGAGTTTCTCGCCAACGCACAGGTGTCCCTGCCGGTATCGCAGCTGGCGAAATGGAAAACCGCCTTCCAGATGGTGTCACTGGGCGCCTTGATCCTTGCGGTTTCCTCAGCGCACTGGTGGCCGGCCCTGCCAGCACATGAAATCGGCATCTTCTGTCTGTTCGTGGCCGCCGCGCTGACATTGCTAACTGGCTGGGACTATCTCCGCGTCGGCCTCAAGCATATGACAGACGACGCGTGATCCGGCTGCTGTATTTCGCCTGGGTGCGGGAGCGTATCGGCAAGGCGGAAGAAGCACTGGCGCTGGAGCATCCGGCTTCGCTTCGCCAAATCCTCGATCGTCTGCGCACCGTGTCAGCTGGCCATGCTGCGGCGCTTGCCGATCCCTCGCGCTTGCGCGCCGCCATCAACCAGGATTTCGCCGGCTTCGATGCCATTGTGCACCCCGGTGACGAAGTGGCACTGTTTCCGCCGGTCACGGGCGGCTGATGCCCGGCCAGACCCTCTTTGAAGCCAGGGTCCAGCCGCAGCCATTTGATCTCGCGGCCGAGCACACGCGGCTTGCCGCGCTCGGGCCGATGGTGGGGGCCATTGTCAGCTTCGTGGGGCAGGTGCGCGACACGCCGCTGACTTTGGAGCATTATCCCGGCATGGCCGAACGGCAGATGCAGGCGGTGCTGGATGAAGCGCGTGCACGCTGGCCGCTGCTCGGCGCGATTGCCGTGCATCGCCATGGCTCGCTTGCGGTCGGCGAGCCGATCGTTCTGGTGTTGACGGCATCCAGCCACCGCGCCGCCGCCTTTCAGGCAGCAGAGTTCCTGATGGACTGGCTGAAGACAAAAGCGCCCTTCTGGAAGCAGGCGGGCGGCGAATGGATTGCCGCGAAGGGGGATGACGACACTGCCGCTGACCGCTGGGGGGACCGATGACACTGACACTCTATCAATATGAACTGTCGCCCTATGCCGACAAGGTGCGGCGCGTGTTGCGGCTGAAGGGCCTGTCATTCGATACGGTGGAGGTGCCGGTTACCAAGCCGGGGAAATACCGCGCCGTCAGCCCGACCGGCAAGTTTCCCGTCCTCGTGCACGATGGCACAACGATCGTCGATTCAACCGATATCGTGCGGCATCTGGACAAGGCGTTTCCCTCGCCCCGCGTGGCACCCGACGATCCCGCCCATGCGGCGCTGGCCACCATCCTCGAGGATTGGGCTGACGAGGCGCTGTATTTCTATGATCTCACCATGCGCAACTGGCCGCAGAACCGGGAGTGGTTCATCCGCGACCTGCTGCACAACGAAAAGTCCGGCCTGGCCCGCTCGCTGCTGGCAAAGCTCATTCCCGGCGCGCTGGAAAAATCCACCAAAGCGCAAGGGCTTGGCCGCAAAAGCGAAGCAACGGTCATGGCCGATCTCGCAGCGCAATATGATGCGCTGGACCGTCTGCTGCAGGGCCAAGGCTGGCTGGCCGGGCCAAGGCTTTCCACCGCAGACATCGCCGTCCGGGTGATGCTCAATGTGCTGGATCGCACGGTGGAGGCAAAGGCGCTGCTGCACGCCCGCCCTGCCCTTCTGGACTGGGCGAAGCGCGTGGATTCGGCAGCGCCCCCCGAAGGCCTTTCCATCACGCCGTGAGGATAACCTTGCCCATCGCCTTGCGGTCCATCAGCAGCCGGATTGCCTTGGCTCCTTCGGCCAGCGGGAGCCGCGCACTGACATGCGGCTTCAGCCTGCCTTCGTGATACCAACCCAGCAGCTCTTGCATATTGGCTTCGTGCAGCGCCGGTTCGTGCGCGGTGAATGCCCCCCAGAAGACGCCCACGATGCTCGCCCCCTTGATGAGCGGCAGGTTGAGCGGCAGCTTCGGAATCTCGCCCGCGGCAAAGCCGATCACCAGATAGCGGCCATTCCAGGCGATCGAACGGAAGGCCGGCTCGGCATATTTGTCGCCAACCGGATCATAGATCACATCGACACCCTTGCCGCCGGTCAAGGCCTTCACCCGATCCTTCAGGTCTTCGGTCGAATAGTTGATCACCTCATCCGCGCCATAGCTCTTGCACAACGCCAGCTTGTCGTCGGATGACGCGGCGGCAATCACCTTCGCCCCCATCAGCTTGCCCAGTTCCACCGCCGTCAACCCGACGCCTCCGGCCGCGCCCAGCACCAGCAGGGTTTCGCCGGCCTGCAGCCGCGCCCGCTGCTTCAGCGCATGGTGCGAGGTGCCGTAGGTCATGGTGAAGCCGGCGGCGACATCAAACGGCATATCGCCCACCATCGGCAACACGCGCGTCTGATCGGCCACGAATTGCTCGCGAAACGCACCATTGCCGATCATCGCAATCACCCGGTCGCCGGGCTTGAAGGCGGTGACCCCGTCGCCCACCGCATCCACGATTCCGGCGGCCTCTCCCCCCGGCGAAAAGGGCAGCGGCGGCTTGAACTGATACAGATTCTGGATGATCAGCGCATCGGGAAAGTTCACCCCGGC
>JAIMJL010000081.1:4621-11862 GCA_020693225.1 Sandarakinorhabdus sp.
GTGCAGGAGCAATGGTGGCCGAAAAGGCAGCAACGGCGGATGCGGGGCTGCCCGACGTTGCGGTTTTCGGTGCCGGATTGATCGGCATCTATCTGGGCGGGCGCCTGTCCCGCTTCAGCCGCCTCACCCTGATCGGTCGTCCATCGATGCTGGGCCCGCTCGAAGGCGGTCTCACTGTGACCGACATGGATGGACACACCGAGGCCATCGCCGCCGACCGCTTCCGCCGCACCGGCGCGGCGTCAGGATTGGCGGCCGCCGATCTCATTCTGGTCACGGTGAAAAGCCAGGCAACCGAAGATGCCGCCGCCGCCATCCTTGCCGAAGCGCCGGCCAGCGCAGTTGTCATTTCGTTTCAGAACGGGGTGAGCAATGCCGAAAGGCTGCGCGCCTTGCTGCCGGGGCGAACCGTGATTGCCGGCATGGTGCCCTATAATGTGGCGCAGCGCGCGCCCGACCATTTCCATCGCGGCACTCCGGGCGACCTGGTGGCAGAGGAAAATGCCGCGTTGGAGCCGTTCCGGCAGATGTTTGCCGACAGCGGCATGCCGCTGGCCGAAACTGCCAACATGGAAGGCGTGCTGTGGGGCAAGCTGCTCATCAACCTCAACAATGCGATCAATGCGCTGTCCGGCGTGTCCCTTGCGGAACAGCTGCGGCAACGTGATTTCCGCAAGGCCTGGGCGCTGTGCATCAAAGAGGCGCTGGAGCTTTTGAAGCGCACCAAGGTGAAACTCGTTGATCCGCTGCCGGTGTCGCTCACGCTGCTGCCCTATCTGCTGGGCCTGCCCGATACGCTCTATGGCAAGGCCATGGCGCGGGCCAGCGGTGGCCGCACCCGGATCGATCCGCATGCTCGATCGTCCATGGCGGATGATCTGCAAAAAGGTCGCGCAACGGAAGTCGACTGGATCAACGGCGAAGTGCTGCGGCTGGCCGAGATGCAGGGGAAACATGCGCCGGTCAACCAGCGGGTCGTCGAACTGATCCGTGCCGCCGAGGCCGGTGCGCCGCCCTGGAAAGCAAACGCCCTGCTGGCCGATCTGCTGCGGGCAAAGGCAGGCTGAACGGCTAGCCGCGCGCGGTCGGCTGCCAGGAAATCCGGTAGGTCACAATCGTGGCCATATGGTCAGACAGCACCGGCCCGGCCTTGCCATCGAAATGCGCGGCCAGCTGCACAGGTCGGATATGGATCCTGCGGCCCGGATCGAAAGCCTGCAGGTCCTGCGTCTCCAGCCAGGGGGTTACCGTTTCAAAACGCAAGCCCGTGTTGCAGGGGGCGGTATGGCAATGCTGATGCACCAGCGCCTGCGGCATGTGGCGCTGAAAATAGGCGAAGCGTGGTGGCGCCCAGCCCATGTTGAAATCGGCCGCAATCACCAGGGGATTTGCAGGATCGCGATGGCGCGCCAGAAATCCGGCCAGCTCTTCGGTCTGCGCATGGTGGGCTTCATCGCTGCGCGCATAGGGCACACCGGCACCCTTGCGGCTGTTCATGTGGGTGTTGAGAATCTCCAGCGGCACCGGCACGCCTGGAATGGCCACCCGCACGAACTGCGCGCCCTTGTTGGCCAGGCAATCGGTTCCACCGCAGGCCTCGGCCGAATAGGGCTCGGAGGCGGCGGTCAGGATCGGAAAATCGCTGAGGATTTTCAGCCCCGAGTTCACCAGCTTGGGTGCCCGTTCGCCAACCAGAAATCGCCGCTCGGCAAGGAAATCCGGCGCCAGCACAGCAGACGGAGACAACCGGGGGGCATCCGCTTGCGGGCCAAAAGCCTGATACGGATAGCCGGCTCGCCGGCCAATCGCTGCCGCCGTCGCGGAAAAGGCCTCCTGCACTACGACCACATGCGGTGCAGCACATTGCGCGCGAAGCGCCGCAAGGGCATCGCCAATGGCCTCCAGATTCGCATCGCGCCCCATTCGTGCGGGAAACGGCAGACCTTCCACATTGTACAACATTACCGCAATGTCGACAGATGCTTCCCCCGTGGCGCTCAGCACCATCTTCGGCACCCTCTGGGACGGACAGGCAAAGCTGTTCTGCTCCACCCCGGCGGCCTGGGCCGAAAGGCCAAGCGCCAGGATCGCCAGCGCCACTGCCGTCTGCCGCATGCCAGCCTCCACCACATCTTGACGATGGAAAAGCCATACCAACCATTTGTTGCGTGCCGGCGAAGCGTCGGTTGCGGTTAGGTGACGTCTGCCCCCGCCGCCGCCTCGGCGGGCACTGCCGCCGCCTTCAGCGCCTTTGCCAGCAACCGATACTCATCCGCGCGCGGGCTGCTTGGCCGCCAGGCCAGCGCTATGGTGCGGCTGGCATCGGGGCTGGCCAGTGGCCGTGTTTCAATCGCTGTCTGCGCCAGGATTCCGGCGTCGATCGCCATCTGCGGCAGCAAGGTCATTCCGATGCGGTTTTCCACCATCTGCACCAGCGTGTGCAACGATGTGCCCAAAACCGAACTGTCGGGCCGGAAGGTTGCCCTGCTACACGCCGCAAGGGCATGATCCTTCAGGCAATGCCCGTCTTCCAGCAGCAGCAGGCGCGATTCATCGATCCCTTCCGGCAAGATGACAGCCGGCGGATTGGGCAGATCCAGCGGATGAAATGCCAGCCGGATGGCATCCTCGAACAGCACCTCATGGTCGATCTCACCGCATTGGTAAGGCAAGGCCAGCAGCAGGCAATCCAGCTGGCCATGGTTCAGCGCGTCGCAAGCCGGGCCGGACTGTTCCTCACGCAAAAACAGCTTCAGATCGGGCCAGTCGTGGCGCAGCCGCTGCAACAGCCGGGGCAACAGAAACGGCGCGATGGTGGGGATCACGCCGAGCCGCAATTCCCCCGCCAGCGGTTTGCCGGATGCCCGCGCCAGCTCGGCAATCGCATCCGCTTCGCCCAGCAGGTTGTAGGCGCGCTTCACAACCGCTTCGCCCAGTGGCGTGAATCGCACCACCCGCCGATTGCGCTCCACCAGCGTGACACCCAGCAAGGTTTCCAGCTCGCGCAGGCCAGCTGATAGCGTGGACTGCGAAACATGGCTGGCCTCGGCCGCTTTGCCGAAATGGCGATGGCGGTGAAGCGCGGTGAGATATTGCAGCTGCTTGATCGTAGGCAGATAGATCATGCGAACGACATAATCGATTTTGTCGATTACAACAATCAGTTTTGCGCGCTTGATCGATTAACGAAAATGCCGCATTAGCCTTGTAACGCTGCACGGCAGCCCAAAATCCACAGCCCGAAAACCACGCAAAAGGAGACTTCAATATGCTGACGATTGGTGACCGCCTTCCCGAGTTCAAGGTTGCCGTGCAACAGGGCATCGATGCCCTGCCGGCCGGTGAAACCCTCACCCACGAAAGCTTCCCCGGCAAATGGAAGGTGATCTTCTGGTGGCCGAAGGATTTCACCTTCATCTGCCCCACCGAAATCATCGCCTATGGCGAGCTGAACAGCGATTTCGCCGATCGTGACGCCGTCCTCATCGGCGCCTCGACCGATACTGATTTCGTCCACTTCGCCTGGCGCAAGTCCGACGAGCGGCTGGCAGCCTGCGATTTTCCCTGGATTGCCGACAACAAGAAGGACCTGGCGAACGCGCTCGGCATTGTTGACAAGGAGGCCGGCGTTGCACTGCGTGCCACCTTCATCGTCGATCCCAACGGCATCATCCAGCACGTCAGCGTGAACGGCCTTAACCAGGGCCGCAACCCGCAGGAAACGCTGCGCAACCTCGATGCGCTGCAAACCGACGAGCTGTGCCCGTGCAACTGGTCGCCGGGTCAAGACGTGCTCAAGCCCGCCGCCTGAGCCACCCACACACATCAGGGCGGGGGGCTGCGCGCAGCCTCCCGCCCTTGTTTATTAGGAGACAGACATGTCGGTTACCGACCTTGCACGCACCCTGCCGGACTATGCGAAAGATATCCGGCTCAACATCTCCTCGCTGCTGGGCGAGACGGTGCTGAGCGATCAGCAGAAATACGGCACGCTGGTCGCCTGCGCCCATGCCACCGGCTTCAAGCCGCTGATCGAAGCTGCTGAAGCCGAAGCCGCCGACAAGCTCAGCGAAGCGGCAATGGCTGCCGCCAAGGCCGCCGCCAGCATCATGGCGATGAACAATGTCTATTATCGCTTCGTGCACCTGGCCGCGAACAAGGAATATGCCACCCTGCCCGCCCGGCTGCGGATGAATGTGATCGGCTCGCCGGGCATCGAAAAGCAGGATTTCGAGCTGTTCTCGCTCGCGGTGTCGGCCATCAATGGCTGCGGCATGTGCATCGATTCGCACGAAAAGGTGATCCGCGATCATGGCGTGCAAACCACGGTGATCCACGGTGCCGTTCGTCTGGCGAGCGTGGTGCAGGCGCTCGCGGCAAGCCTCAGGGCGCTTTGACGCCTTCCCTTGCGCATGGCACAAAGGGCCATGCGCAAGGCTTTCCCCGCTCTCGCAGCCGCCGCCTTTCTCGTGGCGGCTGCCTCCCCCTCGCCCACCGAAATCCTCGCTACTGCGCCCGCAGATGCGTGGCGCTCCGTGCTGCCTGAAAACCTGCTGCTGCTGGATTTGCCCGGCGGCAAGCAAGTGGCAATCGAGCTGGCGCCGGATTTCGCGCCGCAGCATGTCGCCAACATCCGCCTTCTGGCCAAGGCCGGCTGGTTTGCCCAACACGCATCCATCGTGCGCGTGCAGGAAAATTATGTGGTGCAGTGGGGCGATGCAACCGGCAAGGCAGCGTTGCCGAAAGCCACCGTGATGCAGCCGCAGGGAAGCTATGAGCGGCCAGGCCTGCCTGCGGGCTTCCGCGCCCTGCCCTATCGCGATGCCTATGCAGCACAGGCCGGGCACAGCAACGGCTGGCCAGTCGCCTCCGATGGCACATCGCACTGGCTGGTGCATTGCCCCGGCATGGTGGGTGCCGGCCGCGACATGCCACCTGATACCGGCACAGGAGCCGAACTATACGCCGTGATCGGGCATGGACCGCGACACCTCGACCGCAACATCGCGGTGGTCGGCCGCGTGCTATCAGGCATGGAATATCTATCTTCCCTACCGCGCGGCACCGGCGAAATCGGGTTCTACGAAAGCGAGAGCGAACGCGTGAAGCTGGGGTCGGTACAACTGGCCGAGGATGTGGCCGGTGCGCCGCGCTTTGAAGTGATGCGATCGGACTCGGCGGCCTTTGGCCAATGGGTCAACGCCCGCGCCAATCGGGCCGAAGGGTTTTTCGTGCGACCGGCGGGAGCAGCCGACATCTGCAACCTTATGCCGCCGGTTCGGCCAATCCGCCGATAGCGGAAAGGCCGGTGGATTTCTCCGCCGGCCTCCACCATGCGACAGGATCAGACGCGGCCGGTGCCGTCTCCGGTCATGCCGCCTGTGCCCATCGCTCCGGTTGCACCACCATGCCGGTGCGCGCCGGTAACGCCGGTTCCACCAGACAGGCCGCCGTCCGCCGCGGTACCAAGCCGACTGCCAGCACCGAGCCGGCGGGTAAACCGTCCGGTTGAGATGGCATCAGCATAATAGTCGTCGGTGGTGTCGTTCCAGCGATCGGTCGCAAGTTCTTTGCTGTCATAGCTTGGGGCCTCGCGGAAGCCTTCTCCGGCCATGCCCACGCTGTATCCGTTGAGGCTGGTGTCATAGTCCAGCGCGTCCCAGGGCAGCGGGTGATACTTCTCACCGATGCCAAGAAATCCGCCGAAGCTCATGACAGCATAGGCTACCTTGCCCGACTTCTTGTTCAGCATGACATCATGGATCGAACCAATCTTGTCGCCGGATGAGTCATAGACAGCGGTGCCCTGAACCTTGTCCGCGCTGATCAGATCGCCAATTTCGTCACGGTCAAGTTCGCCAGTTGGGTTGATGGTCTGCATGATCTCGCTCTCCTGCGTTGGTTCGATAGAAAGCAAACCGGCAGAAGCTGCAGCGGTTCCTCGAATATTACCCAAGCATCCGGAAAAACCCGTACAGGCTGGTAGAAACCAGCAACAGCCCGACCAGCTTGACCAGAACTTGCGTCGGCAGCCGCTTCGTCAGCAAGGCGCCGAACGGGGCCGCCACCACCGCACCGATCAGCAATCCCAGCACCGCCGTACCGAAGGTTTCCCAGCCCAATGTCATCAGGAAGGTCACCGAGCTGGCGATGGCGACCAGAAATTCCGCCATATTGACCGTCCCAACCGCCTGACGCGGCCACGCGCCCTGGATGATCAGATTGGGAGTCACGATAGGCCCCCAGCCACCGCCACCGGCCGAATCCAGAAAACCGCCGGCAAAGCCCAGTGGCCCAACGATCTTGGGGTCCCCGTGCGGGCCGTGACGCTGATGCCGGCGCAGCAGCAAAATGGTGCCGAGCACCCCAAGATAGGCTTGAATCATCAGCTTTGCCGTGCCGATCGGCAGGCCGGTGAGCACATAGGCCCCGATCACCGCACCGATCATGCCGGGGATCGCAAGCCGCCAGAAAAGCCGCCAGTCCACATTGCCCGCCAGCGCATGGCTCAAGCCAGATATGGGTGCCGTGATCACCTTGACGGCATGGATCCCGGCCGATGCCGATGCCGGGGGCACACCGGTTGCAATCAGCACAGACGACGAAATCACCCCAAAACCGCCGCCAAGCGCACCATCGATGAGCTGCGCCAGGAATCCGACGGCCACGAACATCAAAAGGAACTGGTCGATTTCCATATCTTGTGACCCTTGCTGGCAGGACGCAGCGCGGTTCGCAAGACAGTTGGCCTCCCCCGCTCCCAAGCGGCACTATCGAGGCGGTGCAAGGCACTGGAATTGAGTGGCACTTCAGACTATATCGGATGGTCAAGGGCCGTCCTTGGAGCAGGTAAGGCACTCCCATGTTCGCAACGCTGACCAGCTATCTTTCCAGCATCCAGGCGCGTGATCCAGCTCCCCGCTCACGTTGGGAGATTTTGACCTATCCCGGCGTTCTGGCCTTCGGTCTGCACAGGATTGCCCATGCCCTCTATCGGGCCGATCTTTTCCTGCTGGCAAGAATGGTCAACCATTTCAGCCGCTTCCTCACAGCGATCGACATTCATCCAGGTGCCACCATCGGCCGCAACCTGTTTATCGATCACGGCTTTGTGGTGATCGGCGAAACCTCGATCATCGGCGACAATGTCACCATCTATCAGGGTGCAACGCTTGGCGGCACCAACCCGACCAACGGCATGGGCGGCAAGCGGCACCCGACGATCGGTGACGATGTGGTGA
>JAIMJL010000082.1 GCA_020693225.1 Sandarakinorhabdus sp.
CGGCGTGTGGCGTCCTGGCCAACGGCAATGCCAGCGCGGCTGACCGGCAGATCGAATGAGCCATCGAGCAGGGTGAAGTTGGCGTTGATACCAAGGCCTTGCAACCAATCGGGCAGAAAGCCGAAGCGGTCCTGCGAATAGTTGATTTCGAGGCCCTTGACCCGCGCCTTGCCGGAATTGAGCGGCGTGATGATCGTGACATTGGTATAGTCGACGCCAAGATAGTTGGTGGTGGGGCCGGCCTGGGTGCCGCTGAAGATTTCGTTGCGGATATCCTTGTAGAAGCCGGCGACCGAGAACAGGCCGCCATCGGGCAGATACCATTCGTAGGACAGATCGTAATTCATGGCTTCGCGGGGCTTCAACGCCGGGTTGCCGGTCGAAACCGTCAGTGTGCCCGGCAATGTGCCGATCGAATAGGTGGTGCGCGCCGCATATTGGCTGAAATCGGGCCGGCCGATGGTTTTGGAAATGCCCGCCGTCAACCGCATATCCTCGGTGAAGCGATAGGTCGCCAGCAACGACGGCAGCAGGAACGCATAATCGCTGGTCCGGCTGACGGGTTCATAGGCGGTGGCACCCACGGTCGTTGGCACCTGGAATTTGTCGGCCTGAACGTCGGTCTTGTCGTAACGCAGCCCGGCGATGACCGTCAGCGCATCACTGCGATACGTTGCCAGCGCATAGGGTGCGATGATGGTTTCGCGATCGCGGAAATCATCGGCGGCGTTGTTGGCGCGTTGATTGGTGGCGATGAACAGCACCGGGTTGGCGGCAATATAGCCGAGAACTTTCGACGGATCGATGACGAGATAGGGTGTGATGGCGTGATTGCGCGATGACGGGCGCTCATCGAAGATGAAGTTGCTCAAGCCGCCGATCTGCGCTTGCGCCGCCGCCGACGCCGCTGTCAGTTCATCATAGATGACATCGAATTTCTGCAACGTGCTGGTAAAGGTCAAGCCGCCGCGCAAGCCAAAGCCGCTGTCGGACGGGTCGGCATTGTAGCCCAGTTCGGCGTTGCCGTAGAAAACCGTCGAATCGCCGTTGCGACGCACATCGCGGGCATAAAGGATCTGATAGTTTTTAGGATCCGAACCCAGCATCGGACTGTTGTGGGTCGCCAGCGGTGACCCGTCGGTGATCACATAGGAATAGCCGAAGGGGGCGGTGCTGGTCGATTGGACGCGTCCGGGGGTGACGGTCGACGCCCATTTATGGAAGATCCGCTGCTCGCGATAGCTGGCGCCGGAATAGGAGCCTGTGACGTTGAGAGCGATCGAATCCGACAAATGAAACGCGCCCTTCGCCGTGGCCAGATAGGTCTCGCGCTCTTGTGGTTGCTGAACGATGCCCTGTTGCAGATTCCCGGTTGGAAATGTGCCGGTCGTGGCGGTGACATTGGTTGGCGTGCCGCCCGGCCCGGTCAGGATTTCGGCGCGAAACTCGTCATCCTTGTCACCATAATAGCCGGCAAACAGCGAGACTTCATTCTGGTCGTCGATGCGGTATTCGATCTTGCCGTTCAGGCCGATACGCGAGCGTTCATTGTCGAACCGGAAATCCTGCGGCCGCAACGCCACCAGCGTGTTGTCGCGCGACAGGCTGGGAAACGGCGTCTGGCCACCAGCCGGCGTGAAATAGGTCCAGCCATTGCCTGTGGTATTGCCCGGCAATTCCGAAAAGGCTGCCGAACTCAGTTTTTGATACTCGGCCGACAACGTCAGGCCGAACTGCTTTTCACCGCCGAACAGGAAACTGCCCGTCACGTCAGCGCGAACATTGGGAGCGGAATCCGCAAGAAAGCTGCCCGTCGTCGAGTTGCGACCGATGCTGGCGTTGGCCACCAGGAACCGGCCATCCGGCGCGTCAAAGGCGCTGCGCGAAACGATGTTGAGCTGGCCGCCCAGCGCATGCGGATCATATTGCGCGGTGATGGTCTTCAGCACTTCGATGCGCGAGACAAGTGAGTTGGGAAACTGTTCGAGCCGGGCGCCGCGCACCGTCCATTCGGCACTGGCCAGCGGCACGCCATCGACGGTGATCAGGTTGTAACGCGGATCAAGGCCGCGGATCGTGACGCGCTGGTAGATATCGCGATTCTTCGTCGGATCCTGGCCGCCGACTGTCGACAGGCCGACGATCCGACGCGCCGATTCAACGATGTTAAGATCGGGCAGCCGACCGATATCGTCCTGGCTGATCGCGTCGATAACGGTATCGGACTGGCGCTTGGCATCGATCGCAGCGCGTGCGGCGGCACGAAAGCCCGTCACGACGATCTCGTCCTTCTCGGCCTCGGCGTCTTCCGGAACGGCTTGGGCGCTCGCTGGCATCGCCAGCAGTGCCAGTGGCACGGCAGCGGTTGCCATCAGGATTTGCTGTCGGCTGTGGCGTGATCTGGTGTGGCGAATCATGGTTGTCTCCTTTGATTGTCGCCAATATATATCATTCTGTATGTTATTATTATGACGTGAACCGCAAATCGGGCCGGCACGTTGGCGCCGGCGGTTTGCGTGCGCCTCGAAAAAAGTGGAAAACCGCGCTGTGAGAACGACCTTGCCTCCGCCATCAAGCCTTTCGCCACGCGAGCGCTGCATCCTGTCACTTATCCGTCAGGATGACGGGTTAACGCGCAGTGCTTTGATGCGCCGAAGCGGCCTGTCGGGAACGGCGGTGTTTCGCGCCACCGAAGATCTGACCGAAAAGCAATTGGTGCGGATTGGCGCGCCAATGCCCGATGGCCGCGGCCAGCCCAGCCATCGCATCTTCCTCAATCCCGATGCCCTGTTCACGCTTGGCCTGTCGGTAATGAACGATTTCGCCGAAGCCGCGATTGTCGATCTGTCAGGCAAGGTTCGTAAGGTTGTCGATGTCAGCGCGCCGGGTATGGCGCGCGGCGCGGTGCTGGCCAATACGATTGCGATGCTCAATGCCGCCAAGGATACTTGGCTGCCCCGCCATGCGTTGCACGGCGCCGGCGTGGCAATCGCCGGCTATTTCATCGGGGATGGCGGCCAGATGAACCCGGCCGCACCACTCGATGATTGGGCAATGCGGGATTTGCACCCGGAACTGGCGGCGGCATTCGGCTGCCCCGTGACCATCGACAATATCGGCAATGCCGCCGTCATCGGTGAAACGCTGCTGGGCGTGGGGCAGCAATATCGCAACTTTGCCTATCTAAACTTTGCCGCCGGTTTTGGTGGCGGCCTTGTCGTCGATGGCCGGCCATGGCGCGGCGCGCACGGCAATGCCGGTGAATTTGCCGGCGTTCTGCTCGCCGCCGGCCTGTTCGTTCCCACGCTCGAAAGGCTTCGCGAACGGCTGGTCGCCGCCGGCGTGTCGTGCGCCTCGGTCACCGAACTCGTTTCGCGTTACGATGATGACTGGCCCGCCATCGCCGGCTGGATTGCCGATGCCATGCCATCGTTGCAGGCCCTGGTACGCATCATCGGCGCCGCTATCGACGTTGATGCAATTGTGCTCGGTGGTCGATTGCCGCCGGCACTGGCCGCGCGATTGGTCGCGGCAAGTCATGTTCCGCAAACGACGATCGATCAGGCCGCCCGGCGTGGCCGCGGCGCTCCGGCGCCGGTTGTGGTTGCCGCTGAAATATCGTCCCAGGCATCGGTGATCGGTGCAGCGACATTGGCAATGCCCGAAATGACGTCGTTTCGTTCACCGGATTGACGCACAGGCTTCCTATGACGGCCCGGGGAGCCTGAATGAACAGATACGTCTTGGCCGTTTATGGCGTCGGCCACTTCGGCAAGACGTTGCTCTGGGCCTCCAGCGGCTTGACCTTCGCCTTTTTCCTGACCGAGATCGTCGGCATCGGCGCCTTGTTGATGGGCGAGCTGCTGGCGCTATCGCTCCTGTTCAACGCCGTTTGCGATATCGCCGTCGGTCGCTGGCTTCAGTCGCGCGCCACCGATTTGCGTTCCGCTGGCGTCGCCCATGCCATCGGCGCCCTCGTCGCTGCGGCGGCGTTTATCGCTTTCGCACATACCCATCACTTGGCACCGGAATACCGGGTCGGCTTTGTCACGGTCACGCTGCTGTTGTTTCGTCTCGGTTACAGCGCCTTTGATGTGCCGCAGAATGCCATGCTGTCATTTGCCACCGGCAACGATGCGATGCGCGGCACCATCACGGCGGTTCGCTACGTCGCAGCCGGCGTTGCAACAATCGTGGTGGCGCTGTTCCTGTCGCGCTGGATTGCGATTGGCGATCAGTCGGAACGCGGCGACGCCTATGTCGGCCTCGCGATCGTGGTCGGCATCGTCGCGCTTTTCACGGCTGTTGCCACAGCGATCACGGTCAAGCCCGTCGCGTCCGAAAGGGCAAAAATCGTCATGCAACAAGTGGAACCAGTCTATCAGTTTTTGCCGATTCTCGTTTCGATCGCGATTTTCTCGGGCGTTCTGCAGGTCTTCACCAAGTTGCAGCCGTACTTTGTGGCCTTTGGCACCACGGGTTCATTTGCCATCGAGCAGTTTATTGCCACAGCGGCGATTGGGCAGATCGTATCGCAACCACTGTGGCGCGAGCTGACGCGCCGATTGCCATTGGCAACAGTCTACAGCATCGGCGCTGGTTCGCTGGTCGTGGCCGGTTGCATCTTCACCCTGCTGGCGCCGCGTGGCGGACTGGGATTGCTTGGCACCGCGTTGTTCTTTGGCGCATCCTCAAGTGGCGCATTGATGGCAATCTGGTCATTGATGGCAAGTGTGGCGGCGGCACCCGGGGCCAATGTCACGACGATGTTCGGCAAGTTCACCTTTGTATCGAAATCGGCACAGGCACTTGGCGTTCTGGCCGTCGGCGCCATTCTCCAAGGCGGTGCCTACGCAGAGGCAGCCGGTAGCGGCCAGATTGCGTTATGGATGGGACTCGCAGCCATGCTTGCTGGCGTCGGGTGTTTTCTTGCCAGTCTCATATTGCGGCGGACACATCGAAGATCGCGCATATTGTCAGAAGCCCGCGGCAAATAATGTAACGGTGGATTTTTTCGTCCAGTAACGCGTGCCGCCGCTAACCAATGCCGAGGCTGTCTACCGGTCACACGCGGAGATGACCTTTGATCGGCTGGCATCACGAACAGCTTGGCTGCGCGGCAAGCCGTGCACCCGTGCTTTCGAGATAGCGCAACAAAGCTTCAGGGCGATCAGTCATGATCAGGTTCGCGCCCAGTTCGATCAACCGGCCCCAACCAGCGACTGGATCGCGCAGTGAAAGTTCGTCATCGAGGCCGCCGCTCCAATTCGGTTGGACTGCAATCGCCATGATCGGCCGTCCCGTCAGTCGTTTGTCGAAGCGCGTCTGGCCGAGATAGGCTGGATCGGTGACCGGCATTTCATAGCCGATGCCGCCGAATTGCTCCATCGTATCAAGACGCCTGGCAACCGGCGTGGCGCTTTGCCAGATAATCGGCAACAGGGCGACATCGGGCGGGAAATTGACGCTCGCCAGCAGCTGGGTTTTCATGGTCTTGCCATGATGACTGGCATCCGGGACCTTCAGCAGCAGATGATCGATCACGCCTTCCTCGCGCGCGATGGCGAGCGATTTATCAAGCAGGCTTTCCCACGTCACAGCGCCCGAGGGCTTGAGTTCCAGGTTGATCAGCACGCGGTTCCGGGCGGCCCTGAAATACTGCCGCAGCGTCGGTACCGGTTCATCGGTGACAGCGCTGCCCTGGCCGCCACTGCCCTGCCGCATCCGCAGCGTCGAAATCTGCGGCGCCGTCAGCGCGCCCAGCCGCCCTGAGCCATTTGTCACCCGATCGACGGTATCATCGTGCAGCACATAGAGCTCGCCGTCCTTGCTGGTGCGGACATCATTTTCGACCACCTCGACACCGAGCCGTGCACAATGCGCGATCGCCAGCGGCGTGTTCTCCGGCGCATCGGCAAAGCAGCCACGGTGTGCAACCACCACAACCTGCCCTGCAGGCGGGTGCAAGACCCGCGCCCGCATGGCCTGAAATGCCGAGGGATCAGGCTGGCAAGGTGCCGCTGCCGCCGCCGCGAATAGCGGAATAACGGCAGTCGCAATCAGCGGAATGACCGCAGCCGCGATCCGGGCCAGACGACGCTTCGTCATCGCTCGCTCTTCAATATTTGGCACGGATACCGAACCAATAGCTGCGGCCCGGTGATGTGGCAGTGGTCAGCGCATCGCCGCTGATGCCGGTCTGTTCAACCCAGAAACTATCGGTCAGGTTGCGCCCTTCCGCAAAAACCTGAAACTGTCGGGTGACCTGGTAGGCGACCTGCGCATCGAGGCGCGTATAGTTGTCGACATAGATGTCGCCAGCGGCCGTCGTGCCGAAAACACCGGTGAAGGTGCGGCCGCGCAGCCGCCAGGCAACGCTGCCGCTCAATTTTTCGTCATTGTAATTGATGGCGATATTGCCCAGCCAGCGCGGCTGGTTGCGCAGGCCATCGACGGTGCGGGTGGTGGCATCGGTGAACACCACATTCCAGTCACCATCGAGCAGGGTATAGTTGAGGTTGACGCCAAGATTGGCCAGCGGGCCGGGCAGGAACGCCATACGGTTGAGCACGAAGCTGGCTTCCAGCCCTTGCAGCTTCGCGCTGCCGGTGTTGAGCGGGATCGTCTCGATCCGGGTGATCACGCCATTGGCATCGGCGGTTTCCTGGCGTTGGCGGAAGGTTTCATTGTCCAGGTCCTTGCGGAACACCCCCAGCGAAACAAAGCCGTTCCGGTCGAAGAAATATTCGATGCTGGCATCGTAATTTTTTGCCGTACGCGGCGCCAGGAACGGATTGGTACCGGTAATCACCTCGACACCCTGCGTGTTGATGGTGACTGTCTGGCCGGGTGCAAAATCGACAAAGTCCGGTCGTGCCAGGGTTTCGGTGTAGGCAAGACGCAGCTTCAACCCGGGCAGCGGATCCCAGATTGCCTGCACATTGGGCAGGAACTCGGTATAATCCGATTTGCGGGTGACCGGTGTCGTCACCCCGGCAAGCACGCTCGACGTGCCGTTCGTGAGGTCGGTGCGCTCGATGCGAAAACCGGCGGACAGTCGCAAAGTGTCGGTGGTGAAGGTGGCGGCGATATGGCCGGCCAGCACATCTTCCTTCACCGTATAATCGTTGGTGTCATTGGTGGCGATCGACGCCACTGCGCGCGCTGCCAGAAACCCTTGATAGGCCTGCCGGTCGATGAACGCCGGATCGGCGCCGGTCAGCGGGCGTTGCGCATTGCGCTGGTCGAGCACTTGCGACAGTGGGAACACAGTCCCCTTCGGGATGGTGAAATTGTTGGTGGTCTGGTCGAACCGGCGGTCGAGCCGGCGCCAGAAAATGCCGCCTTCGACCCCGAAACCGCGCGCCGATGGCTGGGTATTCAGCTTGAAATCGGCGCTGGCGTTGTAAACATCGTCCTTGTGCGGAATCAGCAGGTCGAAGGCGGCGCGGTTGGTGCGCGAAAGATAAAGCGCCGGGTTGGCGATCAGGGCCTGTGACGCGCTGTCGAAGGCCAGCGCGGGGCCGGTTTCGCCAAAGGCATAGGCGCCGCGAACATTGGCAAGCTGGAATCGTTCGGACCGTAACAGCTTTTCGTCATGGTCGTAACGCGTATAGGCGGCGCGCAGATTGACCGATCCCGTGCTGCCGATACGATAGTCAAGGCCGCTGCCCAGCAGCAGGGTTTCACGGTTCAATCGATAATCTTCATAATATTGCTCGATCGTGGCGTTGGTGAAATCGCCCGCGCCCGGCGCTGCATTGGTGACCCTGGTGCCCGTGATGAAGGGACCGCCGCGGTTGAAGGTCTGGTTCAGATTGTCGGCAAAATAGCTGGCCGACAGAAACGCATAATATTGATCGGCCGAGCGGGCCTCAAGCTTGCCGTACAGCGCCAGCCGTTCCTGCCGGGTCTGGAAAATACCGCCAAAGGCGTTGCCGTTGACGACATCAATGCCGTTGATCTGGCTATAGGCGGTGGTCTCGTTGAACACGTCGAAAAATTCATGCTGCTGATATTCGGCACCCAGCACCATGCCGAAATTGCGCTCCGGTCCGAAGGTGAACTTGCCGACCGCATCCATCTGGAACGACGGCCGCCCTTCGTCGGGCAAGCCGTTTTGTGCATAGACGCCGGCCGAAGCCCGTGCCCGGACATAGGTATCGGTGCCGCCGTCAAAGGCCCGCAGCGTCCGCAATTCCAGGTGACCGCCGATCGAATTGGCATCCATCGACGTGGAAACGGTCTTGAAGACGTCGATCTGGTTGATCACCGCAGCCGGAAAGACATCAAGCTGGGTGCCGCGATTGTTGCGCGACGAGTTCCAGACGATGTTCCCGTCAACATTCATGGAATTATAGCGGGAATCAAAGCCGCGCAGGGTCACGGTACGTGGCTGCGACGTGGCGAAGCCGCGGTCGGAGCTGACGCCGACGACGCGATCGAGCACTTCCGCGAGCGACCGGTCAGGCAGGCGCTGGATCTCGGCCTGTGTCAGCGAATCAACAATCTGGAAATTCTGGCGCTTGATCTGCGCAAGCGACGCCGAGACATCCCGAAAACCCGTGACGACGATGGCTTCATCCGAAGCATCGCCAGCCGCGCTATCTTGTGTTGCCAGCAGCTTTGGCGGGGCGGCCGGCTGCTGCGCAGATGCGCTCCACGAGGCCAGCAGCGCAACCGATGCTGTCCCGCCGCGACAAAGAACCATGGCCATGTTGCGTCGCATTTTGTTGCCCCTTCCATGCCGCGCCCGATTCGGGTGCTTTCCAGCGGCTGGTTACGCCGGCATGGTGACAATTAGATTACATTACATAATTTAAGAGGAACGCGTTGAGCAGATTGCCTCGCCTCCGGAAAACGTTATGACTGCAACCATGTTCGGCACTTTGAGTATGGCGCAGCGCCAGGTGATGGCGACCGTCTGGCGGTCGGGTCCGATTGCGCGGCATGAAATCGCCCGTAGCACCGGGCTGACCGGCGCCTCGATCACTCGGTTGACCCGCGATCTTGAAGAACTGGGTCTTGTCGAGGACCGTGTGGTGCGCGACGGCGCGCGCGGCCAGCCTGCCCGCCCGGTCTCGATTGCCAGCGCCGGCGCTTTTGCGCTCGGGGTCAATTTTTCACATTCTTTCGTTGATCTTGGACTCGTCAACCTGGTTGGCGAAACTGTCGGGCACGAACGCGTTACACTGCCCGAACCCGATCCGCTTGAAATTGCCCGGATTGCGCACGACGGGCTGGAGCGGTTGCGGCTTCGGGCACGGGTGCCATTGAAGCGGATTGTCGGTGCCGGTTTCTCGGTACCCGGCGACTTCCGAGCCGATGGGCGCTTCCACGCCCACGCCTATTTCCCGCAACTGGCGGACAAGGATCTGCGCGCCGTGTTTGCTGCCGCCATGCCGGTGCCGATCATCGTTGAAAATGATGCAGCAAGTGCCGCGCTTGGGGAGCGCATCCATGGTGTCGGCATCGGCCTGGACACGTTCATCCTGGTCCATATCGGCCATGGTGTTGGCGGCGGTCTGATCCTCGATGGCGCGCTGTTCAGGGGGGCACATGACAACGCCGGCATGATCGGCATCAATTTTCCCATGACCGCGCTGCGCCCGTCGGGGCAGGACCTGTTTCAGACACTGGCCAGGGCCGGCATCAATGCGGTGGACTTTGATGCCTTGGAAACGATCGACCTTGCCCATCCGGCGGTGAAGGGCTGGATCGATCGTGCCGGTGCGCAACTGGCCAATGGCCTGCATGCGGTTGTCCGGGTGCTTGATCCCCAGGCCGTGATCCTGGGGGGACGATTGCCACCCGATCTTCAAGCTGCGCTTTTCAACGCCATGCCGTTGGCCGACCGCCTGGCGGACGACCTTGCAAGCGGCACCAACCTGCCGGGCCCGCGGATCCTCAATTCAACCCTTGGCATGCATGCCGGCGTGACGGGCGCTGCCGCGATCTGTTTTTTCAAGGCATTCTTCAACACCCGCTGAACGAGACGATCCAGCATCATCGGTTGCCGAGGCGCGGTCACCGAACTTGCGGTCGCCGCAAGGCAGCAGGCCTTTCCCGCGGCCTTTCGCCCTGTTCAGCGCGGAAGTGTCACACTGCTCGGGTAGCGCTGCACCAGAAATGGGCAACCAGCAACCGCATTTGGCCGACGAGGCCGGCGCCGGCGAATGGCAACACCCGTTGGCGTCGTCCGTCAGCCAGCCGCAGCTTGTCGGCTATGCCTCGGGTAATTTCGGCAAGAACCTGTTGTGGAGCACCGCCGACCTGACACTGCTGTTCTTGTTCACCGATGTCATGGCGATCGATCCCGCCGTGGCCGGCTGGGTGATCCTGGGATCGCTCTGCATCAATGCGCTGCTCGATCCGGTAATGGGCGGCTTGGCCGACAGGGTGCGCAGCCCGCTCGGTCGGTCGGCGCCGCTGATCCTGGTCGGCGCGCCTTTGTGTGGGCTGGCCTTTGCGGGCCTTTATGCCTTGCCCGCTGCCGGGTCGTCATCGCTGATAACTGCCATGCTGCTTCTGTTTGCCTTCAGGGCGGCTTTCGCGATCATGGATGCGCCCCATAATGCCATGCTGGCGACCCTTGCCGGAAGTGCGACAAAGCGCGGCGCGCTATCGTCATTGCGCTTTGTTTTCAGCTCGGTTGCAACCGTGGCTGTGGTTGCCGTGATCCCGGCGCTGATGGCTGCCAGAGGACTCGCGGGTGCCCGGCAGCTGGCGACGATCGCGGGCGTCGCAGGTGGGCTTTCGGCGGTCGTGATGACCATAGCCGCCCTGGCGGTCTGCAAGGCTGATCGGCCCGCAGCGGATTGGCGCCTTGAACCGGCGCCGCGCGGCAGCCATTTGGCGCTGTTGGGATCGCCGCCGGTGCTACTGATCCTGGCCGTCACCTTTACCCTCAACGTCGGCCTGCCGCTGTTCGGCAAGATGATTGTCTACCATGCGACCTATGTCGTATCGGACGCCCCCCGGGCCAATCTGATGCTTGTAGCAATGGTCATCGGGCAAATCGCCGGCCTACCGGTGTGGATGCTGGCGCTGCGCCGCTTGCAGCCGACCGTCGCGCTCGGGCTGGCCACTCTTGCGGTCCTCATTGCGGCAACCGCAATGGCAGTCGGCGGCGGCCAAACAGCGACTGGTGACGTGTCGCTGGCCCTGTGCTTTGGCTTGGGTGCGGGCGGCATCTACACGATTATCTGGGTGGTGGTTGCGGATTGCGCCGACATCTATGCACAAAGCAGCAGCATCGTTGCCACCGGTCTAATTTTTGCGTTGGCGATCGTTTCGATCAAGCTTGGCCAAGGCATCGGCGCGGCCGTGAGCGGTCAATTGCTGGCTGTCGCAGGCTATGTCCCAAGGGTTTCGACGCGCGAAGATATCGGAGCCACGATAACGGGCATCCAGACCGGCGGCCCAGTCATTGCCGGGCTGATCACGATCGCTTTGATCTGGAGCTACCATTTGTTAATGGCCGGGAGGTCAGGGCCCAACCCGCGCGCTAATGTGCTTATCGTGCCTTGGAGATGGGCCGACTAGACCGGAGGAGGACATTGCAGATCGTGAGCTGTAGCAATCGTTCGAACGGCGAAATCGAACTGCTATCACTTAGGCCGGAGACATTTCTCAATCGGC
>JAIMJL010000119.1 GCA_020693225.1 Sandarakinorhabdus sp.
GCATGAATGCTAGCGATCCGGGGTGATTCCCAATGGTCATTTCTCTTGAACTTCATTCCAATCGGGTTTGATTTCTGGGGGATTCGGGGATGGAGACGACGGACTTTTTCCGCTGCCGCATCGACGCGATGATCAACCTGCGGCACCCGCTGGCGGTGCTCGCGACCCGGCTGCCCTGGAGCGTGATCGAGGCGCGTCTGGCGCCCAAGTTCGAGCGCAAGGACCGGCCTGGTCAGCTCATCGAAGAGCAGGACATGCTGGGTATCACGAGCGCGCTGGTGGGCGCAGGCCGCAGCAACGCTGGGCGGCCCCGGATACCGATCCGACTGCTGGCCAGCCTGCTGTACCTCAAGCACAGCTTCAACCTCAGCGACGAGGACGTGTGCGAGCGCTGGAGCGAGAGCCCGCTGTGGCAGTTCTTCAGCGGCATGGACTACTACGAGCACCGGCTGCCCTGCGACGCCACGCAGGTCGGACGCTTCCGGCACGACATCGGCGAAGACGGGATGGAGCTGCTGCTCAAGGCCACCATCGACACGGCCGTGGCCGCCGGCACCGTCAAGCCCCAGGCGCTGGAGCGCGTGACGGTGGACACCACCGTGCAAGAGAAGGCCATCGCGCATCCGGTGGACAGCCGGCTGCTGGAGATCGCGCGCCACAAGGTGGCCAGCAGCGCCAAGCGTTGTGGCATCAGCTTGAAGCAGACCTTCGCCAAGGAAGGCAAGGAGCTGCGCCGCAAGGCCGGCGGGTACGCCCACGCCAAACAGTTCCGCCGGCTCAAGCGCACCGTCAAGCGCCAGCGCACGACCCTGGGCATCGTGATGCGCGAGGTGCAGCGCAAGCTCGACGCGCCTGACTTTGCAGCCACCAACGCCAAGGCGCTGAGCGACTTGAGGATGTGGCTCGAACGTGCCGAGCGGGTGCGCACGCAGAAGACCCACGACAAGAACAAGCTCTACGCGCTGCATGCCCCTGAGGTTGAGTGCATCGGCAAGGGCAAGGCGCGCAAGCCCTACGAGTTTGGCGTCAAGGCCGCAGTAGTCATCTCGCACCAGACCGGGTTGATGGTGGGTGCGCGCAGCTTCCCCGGCAACCCCTACGACGGCCACATCCTCAGCGCCGTGCTCGAGCAGGCCGCCAACCTGCTGCAGGACGTTGCGGTGAAGATCAAGGTCGTGGTGGCGGACCTGGGCTTCAGGGGCGTGGATGCCGACAACCCCGGCAAGGAGATCATCCATCGTGGCAAGTTCAAGAGCCTGAACCCGCAACAGAAGGCGTGGCTGCGTCGCCGCCAGGCCGTCGAGCCGGCCATCGGACACCTGAAGTCGGACCACCGCATGGACCGGTGCTGGCTGAGGGGCGCCCTGGGCGATGCGATGCACACGATCAGCTGCGCGGCGGGCTACAACCTGCGCTGGCTGCTGCGCGCCATCGCCAAGCTGGGCATCGGACCGGCTTTTTTGTGCCTGCTTCAAATGGTGCCGCTACCAGCGACGGTGCTACGGTCCGCGCATATGGGCAGCAGCCGTGCAGAGCCCGTCATGTGAGCCATGCCCGAACGCGGAGTCGGTGCGAGCGGCCCGGCTACCGCCAACCCACTCGGGTGCCATCGCCGCCGGCAAATGAATTTTGCAGGGCCGACTCTTTAACGTCTGCAACGTGGCAGGCAAATCCGGTGCAGGCGCCCTCGGATCGCTCAATACCCGAAGGTCGGAAACCTTGCTGTTCAATAGGTCCAGCGGCGCCATCGGCTCGTGGGATGAAGAGTCATTCCTCGCCACAAGGCACACGGCGCGACACGCGGACACGACAGTGCTGCTTCGTCCTGCATCTGAGGTCTCGCCCTCAATGTAGATCCTGAGCTTCAGTCCGGCAACTTGTGCAAGCCACTGTGCCTCGGCGGCGGAACTGAGCGACGGCCGCCCCGGGCCTCGCGCCCCTTCGACACTGGCGCGCGCTCGCGCCATCAGTGACGTGGCCTTTTTTGGTCGACCGCGACTCACTCTGCGCGCATCGGAGATGCGGCAGTCCATCCACATTCGAATCATCCGCTCGAGGTCTGAGTCTGGGACGCTGCCCAGATCCTTGTTGGCCTCAACAATCAATGCCTCTGCAGCAGTGATGGCCTTGTACTTGAACCACAGCGCACGCGCTCGACGCGAAGGTTCGAAGCGCGAGCCGCACTTTTTGCGCTCAGCCCTTCGCCACCGCAGGTAAGCGAGGAGCAAAGCAAGGTCAATGACCAATAGGTCGGG
>JAIMJL010000083.1 GCA_020693225.1 Sandarakinorhabdus sp.
CCGCACCGAAGAAGCGCTTGGGGCGCTGCAGGGCGTTGGCATCGACACCGCCGGAAAGCACCTTTCCGGACGAAGGCACGACGCTGTTGTAGGCGCGGGCGAGGCGGGTGATCGAATCGAGCAGGATGACGACGTCGCGCTTGTGTTCGACCAGCCGCTTGGCCTTTTCGATCACCATTTCGGCGACCTGGACGTGCCGGCTGGCGGGTTCGTCGAAGGTGGACGAAACGACTTCGCCCTTCACCGAGCGTTGCATGTCGGTGACTTCTTCCGGGCGTTCATCGATCAGCAGCACGATCAGATAGACTTCCGGGTGATTGGCGGAAATTGCCTTGGCGATATTTTGCAGCAGCACGGTTTTACCGACGCGTGGCGGGGCGACGATCAGCGCGCGCTGGCCTTTGCCTTGCGGCGAGATGATGTCGATGACGCGGGCCGACTTGTCCTTGGTGGTGGGGTCGGCTTCGTCGAGGTTCAGCTTCTCGTCCGGATAGAGCGGGGTCAGATTGTCGAAGTTGACCCGGTGGCGCAGCGTTTCGGGATCATCGAAGTTGATCTTGTTGAGCTTGGTGAGGCTGAAATAGCGTTCGCCATCCTTGGGCGCGCGGATTTCACCTTCGATCGTGTCCCCGGTGCGCATGCCATAGCGGCGGACGGTGGCAGTGCTGACATAGATGTCATCCGGGCCGGCGAGATAGTTTGCGTCCGAAGCGCGCAGGAAGCCGAAGCCGTCTTGCAGAACCTCGATGGTGCCGCTGCCGGTGATTTCCTCGCCGGCCTCGGCCGTGGCTTTCAGGATGCCGAACAGCAGATCCTGCTTGCGCAGGGTGGAGGCCTGTTCGACGCCGAGCTCTTCGGCCATGGCGACCAGATCGGCGGGGGTTTTCTTTTTGAGCTCTAGGAGGTGCATGATATTCCTGCAGGATGGCCGGGCGGCAGTGAATTGCGCTGGCAGAGGGAGCGATTGCCCGAGGACCGGGTCGCCTTGAAAGCGCGCTACGCGCACGGGTGCAGGGTGTCAAGCAGACCAGAAACCCCACTTCAGGGGCATGATCGGAAAAGATCGAACGCAAGATCCGCCCCGGCCGAAACCGGGGCGGAAACAGGGCAATCAGGCGATCGCGGCGCGGCGGCGGCGCAGGGCGCTGCCAACGAGGCCGAAGCCGGCAATCATCATACCCCAGGTGGCTGGCTCCGGGACAACCCCGTCGGCGCTGACGAGGGAGATATTGTCGAGCAGCCAGAAGCTTGGTTCGTGGTAGAAGATGAAGCCGAGATCGGTGGCCGCGCCGGTTGCGGAAAGCACGGTTGAAAAGGTGCCGTAATCGAATGCTGGCACATCGAAATCGATGGAGACAAACCCGCCATCCCAGAACAAGCCGAATGCATTCGGCGCAGCCCCCAGATTGGCAAGGTCGAAGATCAATGTGTAAGAGCCACCGGCACTGGTTGCGATCGATTGAATGATGCCGCCGCCGCCCGGATCGGTCGGGCCGAAAGCAGCGTGCCAGCTGCCGTCAGTCGGGCCGCCGCCCGCAATTTCATCGGTCACGAAGGTGAAGCTTGTGTCGTTCACTTGCGCCCAGCCCGTGAAGTCAGCCGTTTCAAAGCTGCCGTTGACGACCAGGTTGCCCAAGACGAAGGGCATCGGATCGTCACTCTTTTCCAAGGCTGCGGGCAAAATGCCAGCGATCGGATTGGCGATGCCGGCAGCGGATTGGGACTTGACGGGTAGTGTGTAGGCAGCGGCTGGCGCCATTGCAAGAACCGCAACGGTTGCGGCGAACAGCAGTCTGGACATAATTTTTTCCCCTGCAATGCCGACGGTAAGCGCCGACAACGAAAAGTCATCATATGTGGCCGCGAGAGTCAAGAACCTGGTTAATGCGCGTTGGCTATGCTGGCCTATTCGCTGGCGTAGGCTTTCAGCAGATCGTGCAGATAGGCGCGGCCATCCATGACGCTTTTCACGCGGATGCGTTCGTTCAGGCCGTGAACGCCGCCACCGTCTGATTCATAGAAGATGCCGGGCACGCCATAGACCGGGATGCCGACCGCTGCGAGGAAGGGTCCGTCGGTGGCACCGGTGCTCATGGTCGGGAGCAGCGGCACGCCGGGGAAATGCTTCGCCGCCAGCGCCTGCGCGGGCTTCAGGATGCGATCGGTGAGCGGCGGCTGCTTGGCAACCACGTTGCGATTTTCATTGGCCGTTACGCTGATTTTCGGATCGTTGATGGCCGCCACAAGCGCGGCGCGGGTGGATTCCACCGTTTCGCCGGGAATGATACGGCAGTTGATGTTGGCGCGCGCCCGCTGCGGCAAGGCATTTTGCGCGTGGCCGGCGGTGATTTGCGTGGCAACGCAGGTGGTGCGCAGCATGGCATTCAGGATCGGATCGCGCGACAGGATGCCTTCGGCGTTGGCATCCTGCGGATTCGCGGCAATCGCCGCCATCGGCTCGCGGATCGGCGCGGGGAAGGAACGGGAGGCGTTCAGGAAGAAGGCCTTGGTGGTGTCGTTGAGCGCGACGGGGAAGGTTTTGGCTTCCACCGCCTTGATGGCGGAAGCGAGGCTGTAAATGGCGTTGTCCGGGCGGGGCATCGAACTGTGGCCGCCGGGGTTGGTGGTTTCGATGACATAGTCTTGATAATGTTTCTCGCCCACTTGCAGGCTGAGCATTTCCGGCGTGCCGTCGGGCCGGACGCGGCCGCCGCCGCCCTCGTTCATGGCAAATTCCGCGTCGATCAGCTCGCGGCGATTTTCTGCCAGCCACTGCGCGCCGTTGAAGGCGCCGGAGGTTTCCTCGCCGCAGGTCAGCGCCAGCTTCACGGTGCGCTTCAGTTGCGGCTCGGATTTCAGGCGGATCATGGTGTCGGAAAAGATCGCGGCCTGGGCCTTGTCGTCGGCCACCCCGCGGCCGAAGAAGAAGCCATTTTCCTCGATGAAGGCGAAGGGGTCGCGGGTCCAGTCCTCGCGCTTTGCCTCGACCACATCGATGTGCGCGAGGAGAAGGATGGGCTTCAGCGACGGGTCGGCGCCGGGGAGGATGGCGACGACGCCGCCTTCCTCGGGCTTTTCCGGAATGGAAAAAATGGTGAGCTCGGACAGCTTGTAGCCCGCCCGGTGCAGGTGTCCTGCGATCTGCTGCGCCGCACGGGTGCAGCTGCCGGCGCTGAGCGCGGTGTTGGTTTCCACCAGCTGTTTGTAGAGCGCGCGGAAAGCCGGCTCGGTGGGATCGGGGGCGGCGAACGTGGGGGTTGCGGCGAGCAGGGCGGCGACGAGCAGGGCATTTTTCATGGCTGCAAGGGTGGCAATTTGTGGCGCTTGCGGCAAGCCTTAAGTTTGCCTGCCATCAGGGTTGTTCGGCGAAGTCTTCGGCGCGTCTCTTTCCATGATCCGGCCCTGATCCTGACGGCATCGAATATCCGGTCATCGGCTATGCCTGAAGGCGGGCGGCCAGCAGCGCCTGCAGCGCCTCGAGGCTGGTGATTTCCGCGAAATCTGCGGCGGATATCAGCGTTTGCGTGCCTGTTTCGGTTTGCAGCAGGATGGCCGGCAGCGGGGTCGGGTTGCCGGGGTTGGCTGCCTGCCATTCGTCGCGGTGCAGGAAGGCGACCGGGTGGGGCAGTGCCTCGATGGTCTCGCGCCAGGCGGCCTTCATTCCAGCGAGGCCGAAGCCCAGCTCGCAGAGGCGGCAGGTGTAGGTGCTTGGGCTGAACAGCTTGTGCAGGCTATCGAGAGCCGCGCTGGCGAGGCCGGAATCGGCGTTGTACAGCATCAGGATTCGGGTCATGCGGGGAGCATATCATCCGGGTTGCTTCGGGGCCAGCCGGGTGAAGATCCACCAGCTACCGATGGCGTAGATCACGATATTGACGGCGGCGAAGGTGGCCCAGTAGCGCCAGCCCATGGTGAACTCGGCGATCCCGAAGCGCGGGTTTACCAGCAGCTGGCTGACGAAGGCCATGAACAGGCCGAGCCAGCTGAAGCCCATGTCGATCTTGTGCGAGCGCAGGTGCGCCGGGTTGCCGTGGCGCAGCCAGCGGCGGAGATTGCCCATGCCGCCGGCCAGCGTGATGAGGCTGACGATGGCGAGGATGTAGAAGAAGACGAACTGGGTGCCGGGGCGGAAGGTGACGAGGGCACTGATCAGCGAAACGAGCATGACGGGGACGTAAATCCGGCCGAGCAGGCGGTGGACGGATGTGCCCTTCGGTGCCAGAAGTTGCCACAGACCAAGGGGGAGTGCGACGACGGCGGTGACAATGTGTATCCAGATGAGGGGTGCGATTTCGGGGTACATGGCGGCTCCTGACGATCAAGGTGCCGGCATGTCGCGGCCAGTGAGGTTTCCGGACAAGCCGGATTTCGTGGGCGCCGCCCCTGCCTTCGCGTGGCGGATTGGCGCTGCGTGAATTCGTCGGCATCCAATCGCAATTTCCTTGTCGCGGCGGTTGCGGCGCTGATTCTGTCGGTGCTGGCCGGGCCGTTTTCAACCTCGCTGCTGCCGGTGGCGACACGGGCGCTGCTGTGGGCAACATTGATTGCCCTGAATGCGCTGAAGTGGTGGGCCTGGTATCGCTTTGTGGTGCCGCGCTTCGGGGATGGTTTGCGCCCTGCTGTTCTGCTGGCCTCGGCAGGTGCCTTGCTGCTCAATCTTTCGCTGCCGCTGGAAGTGGCCTTTGTCTATCGGGCGGTCGGGCTGAGCGTGGCGATCGATTGGCTGTCCCTCTATCTGGTCGCGGTGGCCATTTCGCTGGTGATCAGCGCGGTGGTGGGCTTTTTGTCGGCTGGCCGGGCAGACGAGCATCACCCGCCCTCGCTGCCGCCGGTGGCACGCGGGCTGGCGGCGCGGCCGGATGCGGCGCGGTTGATCGCGGCAACCGCCGAGGATCATTATGTCCGGCTGCATCTGGAAGGCGGCGCAGCAGGGAGCGGGCCTTTGGTGCTGTGCCGCTTTGGGGATGCGGTTGCCGATCTGGCGGCGCTTGACGGGGAGCAGGTGCATCGCGGCGCCTGGGTGGCAGCGCGCGGCGTAATCGGCGCCGAGCGGGTCGGCCGGCAATGGCGGCTGCGGCTGGCGGGAGGCATGGTGGTGCCGGTTTCGGAGCGGCACTTGCGGGCGGTGCGGGCGCGGGGGTGGCTACAGGATTAGCTTTGGCTGTTGCGCCAGGGACAGAAAAAGGGCCGGGGTTTCCCCCGGCCCTTTCCGTGTTTCCGATGCTGTGTGCGATCAGGCCGCGAGCGCGTCTGTCACATCCACCTTCACGCCGGGGCCCATCGAGGAGCTTACGGCGATCTTTTCGACATATTTGCCTTTGGCGCCGGTTGGCTTGGCCTTCACCAGCGCATCGAGGAAGGCCGCGAAATTGGCCTTCAGATCTTCCTGCGGGAAGCTCGCCTTGCCGAGGCCGGCGTGGATGATGCCGGCCTTTTCAACGCGGAACTCGATCTGGCCGCCCTTGGCCGCCTTCACCGCTTCGCCGACATTCATGGTAACGGTGCCGAGCTTCGGGTTCGGCATCAGCCCCTTGGGGCCGAGCACCTTGCCGAGGCGGCCGACGAGACCCATCATGTCGGGCGTTGCGATGCAGCGATCGAAATCGATGGTGCCGCCCTGCACGGTTTCCAGCAGATCTTCCGCACCCACCACATCGGCGCCGGCCGCCACGGCTTCTTCGGCCTTGGCACCGCGCGCGAACACGCCGACGCGAACGGTTTTGCCGGTGCCCTTGGGCAGGGTCACCATGCCGCGCACCATCTGGTCTGCATGGCGGGGATCGACATTGAGGTTCACCGCCACTTCGATGGTTTCATCGAACTTGGCGGTTGCATTGGCCTTCACCAGCGCGAGGGCTTCATCGACTCCGTGCAGCTTCAGCGGATCAACCGCCGGGCCTTGCGCCTTTTGCTTCTTGGTCAGCTTGGTCATGGGTCAGCCCTCCACCACTTCGAGGCCGATCGCGCGGGCGGAGCCCTCGATCGTCTTCATGGCTGCATCGATATCGTTGGCGTTCAGATCCTTCATCTTGGTTTCGGCAATGGCCCGGATGTCGGACTTCTTGACCTGGGCAATGAAGGCACCCTTGCCGGTGGTTGCCGAGCCGGACTTGATTCCGGCCGCCTTCTTCAAGAGGTAGGTTGCCGGCGGGGTCTTGGTTTCAAACGAGAAACTGCGATCGGCAAAAACGGTAATGACCGTCGGGATCGGCATGCCGGGCTCGAGATTGCCCGTTTGCGCGTTGAATGCCTTGCAGAATTCCATGATGTTGACGCCGCGTTGACCGAGCGCCGGCCCGATCGGCGGACTTGGGGTGGCTTTTCCAGCTGCAACCTGCAGCTTGATATAGCCGGTAATCTTCTTTGCCATGCTTTACGTCCTTTCCTGAGTGCCCCTGAAGCGGGACACGCACCGATGCGATCGTGTGGTCCAGACGGCTTCGGGGCGAACCCCTGTGCCTCCCACGGTTTTGCCCGCTGCCCGATCGCGGCACAGCGGCGTATTGTGCAGGCTTACTTGGTCTTTTCGACCTGCTCGAAATCCAGTTCCACCGGCGTTGCCCTGCCGAAGATCGAAACCGACACCTTTACCCGGCCGCGATCGAAATCAATCTCTTCCACAAGGCCGAGGAAGGACGCGAACGGCCCATCCAGCACCTTCACCGAATCGCCGATTTCAAACGAGACCTTCTTGCGCGCCTTGGGGGCGGCCACATCATTTTCCGCCTTGGTGTTCAGGATCCGTGCCGCTTCGGCTTCGGTGATCGGCACCGGCTTGCCGGACGAGCCGAGAAAGCCGGTGACTTTCGGCGTGTTCTTCACCAGGTGATAGACGTCGTCGTTCAGTTCCAGCTTGGCCAGCACATAGCCGGGGAAATATTTCCGTTCCGACTGCACTTTCTTGCCGCGACGGACTTCGGTGACTTTTTCGGTCGGCACTTCGATCGCATCCACCAGCGCGTCCAGCCCCATGCGGGTGGCATCGGCCATGATCTGGTCACGAACCTTGTTTTCGAAGCCCGAATAGGCGTGAATGATGTACCACCGCGACATGCCTGGCTTATGCTCCCAGCGTCAGAAGAAATTTGACCGAACGCCCGAGGATCTGATCGACGCCCAGGAAAAACACGGCGAGAATCGAGGTCATGATGAGCACCAGGATGGTTGTTTGCACAACCTCCTTGCGCGATGGCCAGACGACCTTCGCGGTTTCCGCTCTCACCTGCCGGACGAACTCGCCCGGCGACACCTTGGCCATTTTCAGCCTTCCAATGCTCCGCCGGCACCATGCCAAACGGAGTTTCCTGCAACACAAACTCCCGGCGGAAACCCGTGATGTGGGGTTCGGCCGGGCCAAAATCCAGTCCCGCCCTCCTGCCGCCAGCACAGCACCGAAAACCGGGCCTATGCATTGGCAGGAGCGGAGGGATTCGAACCCCCGGCCCTCGGTTTTGGAGACCGATGCTCTACCAGCTGAGCTACGCTCCTGTGGAACGCGGGAAGCGGGCCTATAGGGTAGCGGCGATTGCCATGCAAGAGACTTGGCCGCGCAGGGCCAGGACCCGCTGCGGCGGGCTTGTCCTTTTGCCCGGCATGCAGCGCCGCTTGACGCGCGGTAGACATCCGGTTGACACGGCGCGGCTTGTTCGCCATTCCGCCGCCCTTCGCGCAAGCGATGGACGGGTGGCCGAGCGGTCAATGGCAGCAGACTGTAAATCTGCCGGGGTAACCCTACGTTGGTTCAAATCCAACCCCGTCCACCACTTGCGCGGCATTCCGCAATGCCGTCCTATATTCTGCAAACAGCCAAGTTTTCTTTGCGGTTAGGCTGCCCTATGCTGCCCCGCATGGGATGGGAGAACGAGATCGAGGAGCTGCGCCGGCGGCAGACGCTGGCGCATGCGATGGGCGGCGCAGACAAGTTGAAGCGGCAGGCCGATGCCGGCCGAATGGATGCCCGCGCGCGGATCGCTGCCGTGGCCGATGCGGGCAGCTTTCACGAAATCGGCGAGCTGGCGGGCTTTGCGCGTTATGCCGAGGATGGCGCGCTGCAAGGCTTCACGCCGGCCAATTTCCTGTTTGGCCAAGCCGAGATCGAGGGCCGACCGGTGTGCCTGACCGCCGATGATTTCACGGTGCGCGGCGGCGCCGCCGATGCCGCGCTGCATCGCAAGCTGCTGGAGGCCGAGCGGCTGGCCTTTGAATATCGCATGCCGCTCATTCGCATGATCGAGGGCACCGGTGGCGGCGGCTCGGTCAAGAGCCTGGAAGATATGGGCCACACCTATATCCCCGAGATTCCCGGCTGGGAGGTGATGGTGGCCAACCTGTCGCGGGTGCCTGTGGTGGCGCTGGGGTTGGGGCCGGTGGCCGGGCTGGGCGCCGGGCGGCTGGTGATGGCGCATTATTCGCTGCTGGTGGATGGGCAGGCGCAAATGTTCGTGGCCGGGCCGCCGGTGGTGGCGGCGGCGGGCGAGCATCGCACCAAGCAGGAGCTGGGGGGCGCCGACATTCATGCGCGAATCGGCGCGGTGGACGATCGCGTGGCCAGCGAGGCGGAGGCCTTTGCCCGGCTGAAGCGGTTTCTGTCGTTCCTGCCGTCATGCGTTGACGCCCTGCCGCCGCATGTTCCGACCACCGATCCGGCAAGCCGGCGGGCCGAGTGGCTGATCGATGCCATCCCGCGCGACAGTCGCTCGCTCTATCCCGTGCGGCCGATTCTGGACGCGGTGTTCGATGCGGGCAGCCTGTTTGAAATCGGCCGCGAGTGGGGGCTGGGGGTGGTGACGGGCCTTGCCCGGCTGGATGGCTTTGCCGTGACGGTGATTGCCTCCAACGCCGAGGCGGTTGGCGGACTCTGGACAGCAGCGACGGCGCGCAAGGTGGAGCGGATGGTGGACCTGGCCGACACCTTCCACCTGCCGGTGGTGCATCTGGTGGACAATCCCGGCTTCATGATCGGCCGCAAGGCGGAGGAAGAGGGCACGATTCGCTGGGGCTCACGTGCGCTGGCGGCCATCTATCAGGCGAGGGTTCCGTGGTGCAGCGTGATCCTGCGCAAGGCCTATGGCATGGCCGGCAGCGGGCATGCCCCGGCCGACCGCTTCCGCTGGCGGATGGCCTGGCCGAGCGGCGACTGGGGCAGCCTGCCCATCGCCGGCGGGCTGGAGGCGGCCTATCGCGGCGAACTGGAAAAGGCGGATGATCCGGCGGCGCATCTGGCTGCCATCAAGGCGCGGCTGGAGAAGGTGCGCTCACCGTTTCGCACCGCCGAACGCTTTGGCGTGGAGGCGATCATCGACCCGCGCGACACCCGGCGCGAACTCTGCGCCTTTGCGGAGGCCGCGCAACGGGCATTGCAGCCCGGCCCGATCGCACGGGGATTGCGGCCCTGAGGAAGGCCCGCCGCTTAGAGCATGTTCCGATCTGGTGGAATCACCAGCCTTGGAAACCCATGCGGAAAAACAGAACCATAGAGCGGCCGTTCTGATGCAATCAGAACGAAACTCGCTCTATTGTCTGCGAACGGCGGCCAGACTTTCGCTTGTGCAGGGATAGCCGATGCCTTCCGGGATGGTGAGAAGCGGGCCTGATTCGCCCGGCTCGATGCGCGGTTGCACGAAGGCTGGAGCGGTTGCATCGGCCATCAGGGCGGTGACGGTTGCGAATTGCGCCAGCCGCGCGAGATGGCAGCGGGTGGGAAACAGCAGGGAAATGCCGCCGGCGTCTGCCTCTGCCAGCAGGCCCGAAGGCAATGCCCAGCGTGCCAGCACGGCCTCGGTGCCATCGGCCTGGTGCGCCTCGCCCGGCGGGCAGGTGGCGAGATAGAAGCGGGTATCGAATCGCTTGTGCAGGCCTTCCGGCGGCATCCAGCGCGAGAAGGGCTTGAGCGCCGCCGGCGACAGGACATGGCCGATTTTGGCGAGCAGGTCGGCAAAGCCGATGCGGTGGGAATCGGATTCGGGGCGCAGCTGCGCGCGGGTGGCTTCTGCAACAGGCGGGCCGGCGGAGAGCAGGATGCCGGTTTCCTCGAAGGCTTCGCGCGCGGCGGCCACCCGGCAGGCGGCGTCTGCCGGATCGAGGCTGGCGAAGCCGGCCAAGGCGGCTGCTGATGCACCGTCGCTGGCATCCACCTTGCCGCCGGGAAAGGCGATGGCACCACCGGCAAACCCCATACCGGCAGCGCGTTCGATCACCAGGACCTGCAGGCCTTCGCTGGAATCGCGGGCGATGATGACGGTGGCCGCCGCCTGCGCCCCCGGATCACCTTCGCGGTTCATCGGCAGCCCCTGGGGCCGGAATTTGGGCTTTCGGGGATCGCGTTGGGCTGCATCGTGCGACTGTAGCGTTGCCGCGCGCGGCGCTGCAAGTTAGGCGGGGCGCGTTTGACGCTCGGGAAAGGGATTTCGTGGTTGATCAGTGGAACGGAAAGAGCGCGCCGGAGCTGCTGGCGCTGGAGCGGCTGGACCGCGACCTGTTCCGCAACCGGCTGAACCAGCGCAACGCCAATGATGCACTGTTTGGCGGGCAGGTGCTGGCGCAATCGCTGACGGCGGCGTGTGCGACCGTGGAAGACCGGGACGTGCATTCGCTGCACGGCTATTTCCTGCGCGCCGGGCGGGCACATGCGCCGGTGATTTTTCAGGTGGATCGGACGCGGGATGGCGGGCGCTTTTCCACCCGGCGGGTAATCGCCATCCAGGAGGGGGATGCGATCTTCCACATGGAATGCGGATTCCACGCCGACGAGGAAGGGTTTGCGCATCAGGCTCCGATGCCGTCGCGCGCGCCGGACCCGGACACGCTGCTCGACCTGCCGGGCCTGGCGGAAGCCTGGGCGGATCGGCTGCCGGAGTGGGTTCGCGAGCGCTGGAGCAAGCCGGATCGGCCGATCGATGTGAAGCCGGTGGACCCCGAGGCCTTTCTGCGCGCAGGCAATGGCGAGGAACCGCGAAGGTCGCTGTGGATCCGGGTGCCTTCCGGGGCGACTGCGACCAGCCCGGCAGAGCAGGCGTGCATGCTGGCCTATCTTTCGGATTACTGGCTTTCCGGGACGGCGGCCATCCCGCACATATTGCCGATGCCGTCGGCCGATCTGTTCATGGCGAGCCTGGATCATGCGATGTGGTTTCACCGGCCGGCGGATGTGGGGGACTGGCTGCTGTTCGATACCGACAGCCCCTCGGCGCAGAACGGGCGCGGACTTTCGCGCGGGCTGATGTTTGATCGGCAAGGCGCACTGGTGGCGAGCGTGGCGCAGGAGGCGCTGATGCGGCGCAGGCGCAAATCAAACTGAACAGCAGCGGCGTCGCAGACCAGCGGCATCCGCTTGACCGTGTAGCGCCTTTTCCCTACGGGAATGCTTCCCGGTGGCCCGGCAATGTCGGGGACGTAGCTCAGATGGGAGAGCGCAGCAATCGCACTGCTGAGGTCAGGGGTTCGATCCCCCTCGTCTCCACCA
>JAIMJL010000120.1 GCA_020693225.1 Sandarakinorhabdus sp.
GCCAGCCGCGCCCGCTCGCCGCCCGACATCTTGCCGACAAGCTGCGTGGCACGCGGCCCGGAAAAGCCGAACCGGCCCAGCTGGGCGCGGATGGCCGCCTGCGTCGCCCCCTGCATCTGCCGACCCATATGTTCAAGCGGGGTGTCGTCGCCGTCCAGCTCTTCCACCTGATACTGGGTGAAATAGCCGATTTTCATCTTGCCGGGTGCCTGGATTTCGCCGTCCATCGGCGGCAGCTGCGCGGCCAGCAGGCGCGCCAGCGTGGTCTTGCCATTGCCGTTGCGACCCAGCAGCGCGATCCGATCATCCGGGTCCAGCCGCAGGGTCACCTTGCTGAGGATCGGTGTGCCGGCGGTATAGCCCACGCTTGCCATGTCCAGCGTGACCAGCGGCGGCTTCATCGTGCTGGCCGGGCTTGGGAAATCGAACGACAGCGAAGGATCATCCGCCAGCGCCGCAATCGGCTGCATCCGGGCGAGCGCCTTGGCGCGGGATTGCGCCTGCTTGGCGGTGCTGGCGCGGGCGCTGTTGCGGGCGATATAATCCTGCAGCTTGGCGCGCTGGGCGTCCTGCGATGCTTTCGCGGCTGCCAATTGCGCGGCACGTTCGGCCCGCTGCCGCTCGAAGCTGTCATAGCCGCCGGTGTAAAGCGTGACCTTGCCGCCTTCGAGGTGCAGGATGTGGTTCACCACATTGTTCAAAAGATCGCGTTCGTGGCTGATGACCACGATCGTTCCCTGGTAGCTTTTCAGGAAGCTTTCCAGCCACAGTGTCGCTTCCAGATCGAGGTGGTTTGAAGGCTCATCCAGCAGCAGCAGCGAGGGCGCGGAAAACAGCAGCGCCGCCAGCGCCACCCGCATCTTCCAGCCGCCGGAATAGCTGTCCAGCGGCCGGCCCTGCATCTCTTCATCGAAGCCGAGGCCCACCAGAATGCGCGAGGCGCGCGCCGGCGCGGTATAGGCATCGATCGCCATCAGCCGCTCATAGACATCGCCCAGCCGGTCCGGATCGTGGCAGGCTTCGCTTTCCGCGAGCAATGCGGTGCGCTCGGTATCGGCGGCAAGCACCGTTTCAAAAGGCGTTGCCGTTCCGCTGGGGGCGTCCTGCGCGATATAGCCGATGCGGGTGGCGCGCGGCATCTCCACGCTGCCTTCATCCGGTTCCAGCGAACCGATCATCACCTTCATCAGTGTCGATTTGCCGGCGCCGTTGCGGCCGATCAGGCCAATGCAGCAGTTCGGCGGCAACGCGGCGGTCGCGCGGTCAAGGATGGTCCTGCCACCAAGGCGGACGGTTATTCCATTCAGGGAAAGCATGCGCGCGCCCTAGCACGCCTGCGCGGCAAGGTGAAATCAAACTGCGTCGGGCAAAAGCTGGCGACATTTCGGAAGCGCCTGTGCTACTGCGCTGCAGTGCACGGGGTTGCGATGGGGTTAGACGGATGACGGCGAATACCGTATCAGGCACTCTGCAACGGCCAAGGGCGGCACGAAAACTGTCGCCGCAAGACAGCGAAGTGGCCTCCGTTCAGGCCATCAACCGCACCCGCTACAGTGCGCTCATTGTCGATCTCAACAATTTCTCAACCTTTCCAACGCTTGCGGTTGGCATATTGGTGGCAGCACTGCGCAATGCCGGCTTTGAAGCGCGGCTGATCGTGCCGCTGGCGCATGATGTGCCGGCCGCCGAGCGCGAGAAGCGCGAATGGTGGTGGCATGCCTTCAAGCGGCGCTTGCACCTGTCCACCTTTGCCCCCTTTCGCAGCACCCGCGATCTGCTGCGCCGAACGCGGCAATGGTGGAACAACCGGCCGCATCCACGGGTGCTGCGGGAGCTGACCAAGGCGCTGGATTCGCCACCGGATGTGATACTCCTTTCAGCCTATCTGCAACATTATCAAACGGTTGTGGAGATTGGAAAAATTGCCGCCGCGCGCGGCATACCACTGGTGCTTGGCGGCCCGGCGTTCAACCTGGCCGAAACAGCCGAAGCCTGGCGCAGCATCCCCGGCCTGACCGCGTTGGTGGGCGGAGAGGTGGATCTGACGCTGCCCGACATTGTCGAGGCGGTGGTGAGCGGCGGCGATTTGCTGGC
>JAIMJL010000084.1 GCA_020693225.1 Sandarakinorhabdus sp.
GTTCGGCGGTGGGAGGTTTTTCGATGACGCGGACGGGCATCACCGGGCCGGACGGGCCCAGGCCGAGCCTTGGTTTGTGAGCGTTGCGCCAGCGGCTTAGCTGGAACACGGTGGTTTTATACACATCCTTCAGCACATTGTAGCCGCCGGCCATGTCGCCATAGATGGTGGCGTAGCCGACCGACAGTTCGGACTTGTTGCCGGTTGTCAGCAGCATGTGACCGAAGGCGTTGGAGAGGCCCATCAGCGCCAGCATGCGAATGCGGGACTGGGCGTTCTCATAAGCAAGGCCGGGCGGGTGGTCGGCGAAGAGGGGCCGCAGCATTTCGTCGAACGCACCGACAGCAGGCGTAATCGGGATGGTGTCCAGTTTTGTGCCCATCAGGCGCGCGCATTCTGCGGCATCTTCGAGGCTGTGCGCGGAGGTGAAGCGGCTGGGGAGCATCACGCACCACACGCGATCCGGCCCGAGGGCATCGACGGCAACGGCGGCGGAGAGCGCGCTGTCTATGCCGCCGGAGAGACCGAGGACGACACCGGGGAAGCGATTGCGGTTTACATAATCCCTGAGGCCAACCAGCATGGCGTGATAGATTTCTTCGTCGTGACTGTCGGGCGCGTGGCGCTCGGTGGCGGCGAAGCCGGTTTGTCGGTGCCAGCGGAGCGTGGCCGTGGCCTCGTCCCAATCGGGCAGGCGGGCGGCGACTTCGCCATCGGGGTTTACCGCGAAGCTGCCGCCATCGAACACCAGCTCGTCTTGCCCGCCGGTGCGGTTGACATAGAGCAGCGCCAGGCCGGTTTCGGCAGCGCGGGCGCGGGCGAGAGCAAGGCGGCGATCCTCCTTGCCCAGTTCATAGGGGCTGCCGTTGGGAACCAGCAGCAGATCGGCGCCGGCCGCGGCGAGATGGGTGCAGACGGGGGCGGTCCACATGTCTTCGCAGATGGGGATGCCAAGCTGCACGCCCTTGAACGGGATCGGTGAGGGAAGCGGCCCGGCGGCGAACACGCGCTTTTCATCGAACACGCCGTAGTTCGGGAGGTCGTGTTTCAGCGTGACGCCGGCGATTGCGCCATCTGCCAGCAGGGCAAAGGCGTTGTGC
The DNA here is from genome assembly GCA_020693225.1 of Sandarakinorhabdus sp. Classification (GTDB taxonomy): domain Bacteria; phylum Pseudomonadota; class Alphaproteobacteria; order Sphingomonadales; family Sphingomonadaceae; genus Sandaracinobacteroides. The sequence continues at coordinate 1,101 of JAIMJL010000084.1, forward strand.
AGGCCGGCGGCGGTGCGGTGGGTGGTGCCGACCAGCAGGGCCGGTCCGGGGGACGCGGTGGCTGCGGCGAGCCGCTGCAGCTCGGCCTCGGCGGCGGCTTCGAGCGCCGGTTTCAGCACCAGATCCTCGGGCGGATAGCCGATCAGCGACAGCTCCGGCGTGACTAGGATGTCGGCATCGGGAGAGGCGGCGCGGGCGGCGAGGATTGCGTCGGCATTGGCGACAAGATCGCCCATGCTGGGGTTCAGCTGGGCGATGGCGATGGAAAGGCTGTGCGACATGCCGGCTGGTTAGGGGATGCGCTGCACCGGGGGAAGCCGGAAGCTGCCGTTCAGGATCGGCTCTTCGGGCAGGTAGGCGCGGAAAATCAGGGTGAAGCGCCCCTTGGGGGCCGGCAGCCAGTTGCCCTGATCGATGGGCGGTTCGGCGGAAATGTCCAGCGCCAGGCTGCCATCGGCGCTGCGCACGAGATTCGGCGTGCGGTCGCTCACGGCATAGCGACTGGCTGCGTTGGCAGCATAGAAGAGCCGGCCATCGGGCAGCCGTTCATAGAGCGAGAGCGACCAGAAGCCGCGCGCCGGAATCGTGGCGGGCAGAGCAAGCCGATAGCGATTCGTGCCGTCCAGCGGTGCCTTTCCGGCATCGACCGTGGCCGACCAATAGACCGCCTCATCCTTGGGCAAGGCGCCAAGACCGGCCAGCGCGACGGCGGCGCGCACGGCGTCGCTGGCCTGTGCGGTGCCGATTCCGGGCGGCGATTGCGACCAGCCATCGCCGGTGGCGGTGGTGCCGGCGGCGATGCCTTCTTCCATCCGGGCAAAGACACGCGGGGTGATCGCCCGCCAGAGCCATTGCCGCCACAATGGCAGATCCTCCCACAGGCGCGCATCGGTGGCCTGGCCGTTGCCGGCCAGCGTATCTGGGGCCTGGCCGTTGCCGGCCAGAGGGGCATCGGCGAGATGCGGATTTTCCGCCAGCAGCGGCGCGACCCGATCGATCAGGGTGGCCGGGTCTGGCACGACCGGCAGCAGGATCGCTTCGCGCGCCGGCCGGCGGCTTGCTTCCGGAACCTGCAGGACAAAGCCTTGTTGGGCGGCGCGCGCGGCGGGCAGATCGGCTTTGCCATCCACCAGCACTCGCACCAGCAGCCAGCTTTGCGTGGTTGGCACAAGGCAGCGGCGCGCCGGTTCGGTCGCGGCGGTGCAGCCGGTTTCGCCTGCGGCATGGGCAATGGTGACCGTGCCGCCGTTGCCGCCTTCGCGGGTGCCCAGCAGGAAAGCCGTGTCGGTGCGGGCGTCCATCACGGCGACCGAATGATAGCGATTCGGCAAGGCCGGCAAGGTCAGCTCCACCGGCCCTCCGGCCAGATCGAGAAAGGCGAAGGAATAGAGGGTGTCGTTGTTGGGCGTGGTAACGCTGCGGTCACGCGGGCCGGACAGATCGGTGCGGTGGATCAGCAGATTGGAGGCATTGACCTCGCGGTGGGCGGCGCGCAGCAGCGTTTCGTTGCGGGTGCGCACGAAACTGTAGACGGGGTAAGCCTTCAGGACGGCGGTGCTGGTCTGCGCGATGGGGCCGCGCAACCATAGCAGCAAGCCCGCCGCGACCGCGACCAGCGCCAGCAGACCGACGAACAGGCGTTTCATGGTGTTTGCCCTTGCCGGGTTTTTGTCCCTTGGCAAGAGTGAGGGGTGCATGCGGCTTTCCGGCGGCGCATGGACGGGCGACGCAGGCAAGTTTGAGGAGACGGGTGATGGCAGAAGCCTATATCGTGGCAGCGCGGCGCATCGCCGGCGGGCGCAAGGGCGGACGGCTGCGGGATTGGCACCCGGCTGATCTTGCCGCGCAGGTTTTGAACGATCTGGTGGGCGATCATGACCCGGCGCTGGTGGAGGATGTGATCATGGGGTGCGTGGGCCAGTTCGGCCAGCAATCCACCAATGTGGCGCGCAACGCCGTGCTGGCTTCAAAATTGCCGGAATCGGTGCCGGGCACGAGCGTGGACCGGCAGTGCGGTTCGTCGCAGCAGGCGCTGCACTTTGCCGCCGCCACGGTGATGAGCGGCGCGATGGACGTGGTTATTGCCGCCGGGGTGGAGAGCATGACGCGTGTTCCCATGGGGTTGCCGTTCAAGCTGGCGCAGGATGCCGGAGCGGGCACTTCGGTCAGCCCGGGGATGCAGGCGCGCTATCCCGGTATCCAGTTTTCGCAATTCGTTGGTGCCGAAATGATCGCCAGGAAATATGATTTGTCGAAGGATGCGCTGGACGCCTTCGGCTTTGAAAGCCAGCGCCGCGCAGCAGCCGCAACCGAGGCCGGGGCATTTGCCAATGAAATCGTTGCCGTGGCCGGGATTGGGCCGGACGGCGAGGCGGTGGACCACAGAATGGACGAAGGCATCCGTTTCGGTGCCACGCTGGAGGCGACGCAGGCGGTCAAGCTGCTGCTGGAGGATGGCCGGCTGACGGCGGCCACATCCTCGCAGATTTGCGATGGCGCGTCGGGTGTGCTGGTGGTGAACGAGCGCGGGTTGAAGGCGCTGGGGGTGTCGCCGATTGCCCGGGTGCATCACATGACGGTGGTGGGTGAAGACCCGGTGATCATGCTGGAAGCGCCGATCGGCGCGACTCGGCGGGCGCTGGCGAAATCCGGCATGAAGCTGGATGACATCGACCTGTATGAAGTGAATGAGGCGTTTGCCAGCGTGCCCATGGCCTGGTTGCAGGCGCTGGGTGCCGATCCGGCGAAGTTGAATGTGAACGGCGGGGCGATTGCGCTTGGGCATCCGCTGGGTGCTTCGGGGGCCAAGTTGATGGCGACCTTGATCCATGCGCTGCACAACCGGGGGAAACGCTATGGATTGCAGACGATGTGCGAAGGCGGCGGGCTGGCCAATGTGACCATCGTGGAGCGGCTTTGATGGCGTTTCAGGAAATCCTGCTGGATGTGGCCGATGGCATTGCCACGCTCACCCTGAACCGGCCGGACAAGCTGAACGCCTTTACCGGGCGGATGATGCACGAACTGATCGAGGCGTTTGACCGGACGGATGCGGACGACAGCGTGCGGGTGGTGATCATGACCGGCGCCGGGCGCGGATTCTGCGCTGGGGCGGACCTGTCTGCCGGGGCCGAGACCTTTGATTATGCCGCACGATCAGATGATCTGAGCTCGCGCGCCGGGCAGGATTCGCCGATCCGCGCCGATGGCAGCGTGGATTATGCGCACGAAGGCGTGCGCGACGGCGGCGGGCGGGTGACGCTGCGGATCTTTGAGAGCCTGAAGCCGGTAATCGGCGCGATCAACGGCCCGGCGGTGGGCATTGGCGTGACCATGCAGCTGCCGATGGACATTCGCATCGCCAGCAGCGCGGCGAAGTTCGGCTTTGTGTTTGCCCGGCGCGGGATTGTGCCGGAGGCGGCATCGAGCTGGTTTCTGCCGCGGCTGGTTGGCATTGCACAGGCGATGGAATGGTGCGCGACGGGGCGGGTGTTCGGGGCGGATGAAGCGCTGCGGGGCGGGCTGGTTTCGCGCGTGGTGGAGCCGGACGCGCTGCTGGCCGAGGCGCATGCGCTGGCGCGGGAGATTGCCGACAACAGTGCGCCGGTTTCGGTGGCGATGACGCGGCAGATGCTGTGGCGGATGCTGGGCGCCGATCATCCGATGGAGGCGCACAAGCTGGACAGCCGCGCCATTTACGCGCGCGGGCGGCAGGCGGATGCGAAGGAGGGCGTGGTGAGCTTTCTGGAAAAGCGCGCGGCGCGTTTTCCGGATACGGTTTCCTCCGACATGCCGGATTTCTATCCGTGGTGGCAGCCAAGGACCTACGGGTGAGGTCAGGCGATCGCGCGCTGACCCTGCTGCGCTGCGCCGGTGGCATCGACTTCCTCGCAGATCACCTCGAAGCGGGCGAGTTCGGCGGTGCCGAAGGCGGTGCTGATCGCCACGTCGGCAGCATCGCGGCCGGTTGCCATCAGGATGCGGCCGATGCGGGGCGCGTTGTTGCGGGGATCGAAATCGTTCCAGCCATTGTCCAGCCAGACCTGGAACCAGGCGCTGAAATCCATCGGCCCGCCGGGATCGGGGATGCGGATATCGCCCACATAGCCGGTGACATAGCGTGCGGGAATGTTGAGGCAGCGGCACAGGGCGACGGCGAGATGGGCATAATCGCGGCACACGCCAACGCCTTCGGCCAGTGCCTCGCTAGCAGTGCGGGTGGCGCGGGCCCTTTGATAGTCGAAATGGATATGGTTGTGCACATGATCGACGATCGCTTGCACGCGGTTCCAGCCGGGCGGCATGTCGCCAAAGACCTTCCAGGCATAGTCCGCCAGCGCTTCGCTGTCGCAGTAGCGGCTTGGCAGGATATATTGCAGCGCCTCGTGTGGCACCTGCGCGATGGGAACTTCGCGGGAGGATGGCGAAAGCGTTTCGGGCTTGCCGGTGTCGGCAATCCGGAAATCCGTGTGCAAGCGGGTTTCGCCGGCCGGGGCAACCAGGCGGTGGCAGAGATTGCCGAAGCTGTCGGTGTAGCAACTGACCGGCAGGGCCGGATCGGTGGCCATTGTATCGGGCTGCAGCAGATCGGCGCGACGGCTGGGATGCACCGACAGCATCAGGACCAGCGGCGTAGGCACTTCGCAGCGAAAGCGAATGTCATAGCCGGCGCGGATGGTCATCGGTTTGCCGGGGCTTGGGGTAGGGGTCATGCACAAGTCTCCCGCAGGGGTGTGGAGCGAAAACCGGGCCGCTGCGGAATGGTTCCCGCCGCTGCTGTCTGTCGGACCGCGCGGCTGGACTGGGCCTGCTCGCATGGCTGATGAAGTGCTTGCTGCCGCACAGGATGGCACGGAAAGTGCGGCAGCGCCACTGGCCGGGCTGCGGGGCGCGATCCCGCAAGCCCCTGACTGGTTTCGCCGGGCGTTGCAAATGCTGCCGGAGAGCGGAACGCAGCCGGTGGACGGGGCGGCGATCGACTGGCTGGCCTGGGGCCGGCGCGGCGCGCCCGGCCTGCTGCTTTGCCATGGCAATGGCGCGCATGCCGGATGGTGGCGGCACATCGCCCCCTTCTTCGCGGAAACGCACCGGGTGGTGGCGCTGAGCTGGTCTGGCATGGGGCGATCCGAGCATCGCCCGCCCGGCGGCTACAGCGCGGCGGGTTTCGCCGGCGAGGCCGTTGCGGTTGCCGAGGCTGCCGGGCTGTTCGAGGCGGATATCAAGCCGGACGTTCTGGCGCACAGCTTCGGCGGCTTCATCATGCTGACGCTGCTGAACGGTCCGCACGGGGAGCGATTCCGGCGCGGCACGATCCTGGACACGCCGGTGCGCCGGCCGAATGCCGATGATCCGCGCCGGCGGATGCGCGCCGGACAGCGCGAGGGCATCCGGCCGCACCGCGTGTATCCGGATCTAGCCTCCGCCCTGGCGCGGTTTCGGCTGGCACCGCCGCAGGGCTGCGCGCACCTCTTCATTGCCGACATGATCGCCCGCGAATCGCTGGTGGAAGTGCCGGGCGGCTTCACCTGGGCGTTCGACCCCACACTGTGGCAGGATTTCAAGCTGGACGATCCGGCGCCGCTGCTTTCGGGCGCGCGCTGTCCGCTGGTTTTGATGTGGGGCGATCGCTCCGGCCTGATGCCTGCCGACGTGATCGCCGACATGCGCCGGCTGCTGCCGCCCGATACGCCGGCCATCGCCATTCCCGATGCCGATCATCATGTGATGATCGACCAGCCGCTGGCGCTGGTGGCAGCGCTCAGGGCGATGCTGGCATGAGCGCTCTCGTTGTGCCGCCGTCGGTCGTGTGGTATCGAAAATTCACTGCTGCGAGGGCTTTTGCGCAGCACCAACAGGAGAAGGGAACTTATGCAACTGCTTTCCACTTGCCGTATCGCAGCCTTGGCCGCGCTCGCCTTTACCGCCGCGTCGGCGGACGCACTCACCTATGTTGCCGCACGCGGAGTCGGAACCGGCATGGTCAACCTGTCGATCACCACTGATGGGACGATCGGCGCTCTGGGAGACGCCAATATCGTTGGTTGGTCGATCACTGTGGCGGAAGGGGGAGACAGTTTTACCCTGATGCCGGGCAACAGCCAGTCATCCATGTCCGGCGGTGTTTCGGCGACCGCGACCGACCTGTGGTTTGATTTTGACAATGCGGGTATCTGGCTGATCCAGACGCCAGTTATCGGTAGCGGCCAACCCTTCTGGTGCGTTCAGGGCAACTTTGGCTGTTTTGATTTCGACGGTCCCGCCGAGGGCATTTTGGCGAACTTTGGCGGTTTCAGCTTTGTTCGCCAGGCTTATGCCGGTCGCCAGATCATTGCCTCAGTGGCTGACGGGGCTGTTCCCGAGCCGGGCAGCTGGGCGCTGATGATTGCGGGCTTCGGCCTGATCGGTTTGGCCATGCGGCGCCGGAGCAGTGTGACCGCCTGATAGCAATGAGTTCAAACGAAGGTGGCGCGGGCGGCTGTGAAGGCTGCTTGCGCCACCCTTTTTTCTTGCCGATAGCGTGGGGATGACGATTCTCTTTGAACGGATCGGCGCCCTGGTGGCTCGCCATGCGGCCGAGCGGCCGGATGCCATGGCAGTGACGGTTGCGGGCGAAAGCCTGACCTGGGCAGCGCTGGTTGCGCGAGCCGGCCGGGTCGCTGCGGCCTTGCAGCGCGAAGGCGTGCCGCCAGGGACCGCGATAGCCATCATTTCCGCAACCTCGGTCAACTATGTTTCGCTCTATCTTGGGGCGCTGATGGCAGGTATTGCGGTGGCGCCGATGCCGCCTTCGGCCACCCCGGAACAGTTGCAGGCGATGGTGTCCGATTCGGGTGCGCCGCTGCTGTTTGTGGACAAGCAGAACGCCGACATTCTGGCCGGTGTGGCGTTTTCAGCGACGGTTTTGGGCATCGAGACGCTGGATGCTTGGCTGACAGATGGGCCGCCGGAGCCGCTCTTGCTGAATGACGAACGACTGCTCGAAATGCCGTTCAATATCATCTATTCCAGCGGCACCACCGGCACGCCCAAGGGCATCATCCACAGCTGGCGGATGCGCTGGGCGCACATCGCCTCCGGGCCGGCGCTGGGATATTCGCCCGATGCGGTGACGCTTCTGGCAACGCCGCTCTATTCCAACACCACGCTGGTGGCGGCGCTGCCGGCGCTGGCCTGGGGCGGGCATCTGATCCTGCAGCCGAAATTCGATGCGCGGGGCTTTCTGGCGCTGGCACAGGCGCACCAGGCAACGCATTCCATGCTGGTTCCGGTGCAATACCGCCGGATCATGGAGCATCCGGACTTCGGCGCGTTCGATCTTTCCAGCTACCAGTTGAAATTCTGCACCTCGGCCCCGTTTGATGCGGCGCTGAAGGCCGATGTGCTGGCGCGCTGGCCGGGCGGGCTGATAGAATATTGGGGCATGACCGAGGGCGGCGGCGGCACCGTGCTGGTGGCGCACGCCTTCCCCGACAAGCTGCACACGGTTGGCCGACCCATTCCGGGGCATGAAATCCTGCTGCTGAAGGCGGATGGCACCGAGGCAGCGACCGGCGAAGTCGGCGAAATGGTGGGCTTTTCCGGCGCCACGATGACCGGATACGCCAATCGCCCCGAAGCCACCCGGGCGACGCAATGGGTGCATCCCGATGGCCGGGTGTTCATTCGCACCGGCGATCTGGGCCGCTTTGATGGCGATGGCTTTCTGGAGCTGGTGGGCCGCGCCAAGGACATGATCATTTCCGGCGGCTTCAACATCTATCCGGTGGATATCGAGGCGGTGCTGGCCGCGCACCCGGATGTGCGCGAGGTGGCAGTTGTGGGAGTTGCTTCGGCGCGCTGGGGCGAAACGCCGGTGGCCTTTGTGGTTGGTGACGCCGATCCGGATGCGTTGCGCCGCTGGGCCAATGATCGGCTGGGCAAGGTGCAGCGGCTGGCGGCGGTTGTTGGGATCGACGAGCTGCCGCGCAGCGCCATCGGCAAGATCCTGAAGCGCGAGTTGCGCGACATGTTTGCCGGTGCGGTGGACTGATTCAGGCAGCCGGGTTGGTGGGTGCCTCCAGCGTTGTGCGGCGGGCCTGCCACAGGCAGGCGGCAATGATGAGCGCGGCGCCGGCCCAGGTGCGCAAGGACACCGGCTCGGCAAACAGCGCCCAGCCGATGAGCGCAGCCCAGGCCAGCGCGGTGTATTCGAACGGCGCCAGCACCTGCGCTTGCGCCAGCGCATAGGCGCGGGCAATGAACTGCAGCGCCAGCGCGCCGAACAGGCCGGCCAGCACGAACCAGATGATATCGCCGTCGCGTGGCACGATCGATTGCAGAGGCACCATCGCCAGCATCACCGGCGCAATCAGGATGGCCGGGATCACCGCGCCCAGCAGGCTGAGCACCGTTGGCCCATCTTTTGCGGCGCGGGCGCGCATCAGGATGAGCGACAGGGCATAGCCAAAGGCCGCCGCCAGCACCGCCACGATTCCCTGCAGCCGATCGCGCGACAGGACTTCGAGATCGAAACCGACCGCCACCAGCACGCCCACAAACCCCAGTGCCCCGGCCAGCAGATTGCCGGCCTGCATTTTCTCGCCGAGCAGCAGGCTGGCGAGCGGCGGCACCAGCAGCGGGGCAATGAAGCTGAAGGTGACCGCTTCGGCCAGGGTAAGCCGGGTGAGCGACCAGAAGAAGCCGATGGCAGTTGCCGAAATGATGGCGCCGCGAAGCAGGTGGATCGGCAGGATTTCGCGGCCGATGCGGGGCTTGCCCGCCTGCACCCAGAAGCCCCAGGTGAACAGGATGGCGAAAATGTAGCGCCACCAGGTTGTCATGATGACCGGGTTGCTGGCGATCAGATGCTTCATGGCCGCATCCATCGCGCAGAAGAAGGCGATGCCGATGCTGAGCAGGAGGGGAGGGCCGAGGCGCATGTGTGCATGGCGATGCCGACAAGCCGTTGCGTTTGCAAGCGCAGTGGGTAAATGACAGATTGGCGTCAACGGGCAGCGCGGCGGCAAACCGCGCCAGGACAAAGGAAACATCACCATGGCCAAACTGCTGGGCAATCTGAACTATGCGATCATCCTTGGCGTGTTGCTGCTGATCGTGGTGATGTTCGGCTTTCACGGAACAGTGATGGCGGAAGGCTATGCCAACGCCTTTTTCCGCTATCTGCATGTGCTGGTGGGCATCATGTGGATCGGCCTGCTCTATTATTTCAACTTCGTGCAGATCCCGACCATGCCGAAGGTGCCGGCCGAGCTTAAGCCCGGCGTTTCCAAATATATCGCGCCGGAAGCCCTGTTCTGGTTTCGCTGGGCGGCGGCCTTCACCGTGCTGACCGGCCTGGTGGTGGCCTTGCTGAATGGCTATCTGCACCAGGCGCTGATGCTGCAATCGCCTTATCGGCTGATCGGGCTGGGCATGTGGCTGGCCATCATCATGGCGATCAATGTGTGGTTCGTGATCTGGCCGAACCAGAAGAAGGCGCTGGGCCTTGTGGATGCGGATGCTGACACCAAGGCGAAGGCGGCTTCCACGGCGATGATCTTCAGCCGCACCAACACCGTGCTCAGCCTGCCGATGCTGTATTGCATGGTGACGCAGGGCCTGCTGGGCCAGGTCGGCTGACGCAGGTGCAGCTTATCCTGGGCAACAAGGCCTATTCCAGCTGGTCTCTGCGCGGCTGGTTGGCGGCGAAACATTCGGGGCTGGCTTTCGACGAGCTGGTGCTGCCGATGTATGATGCGGACTGGCCGGTGCGGCGGCAGGCCGCCGACCTCGCGCCTTCGGGCGGCAAGGTGCCGCTGCT